>CALEYA010000016.1 GCA_937926215.1 uncultured Croceitalea sp.
TTGCTGTGGGCAGTGGCATTGACTTAGCCAAAAAAGTAGCCTCCAAGCTTAAAAACGCCACGGAGGTTGCGGTATTTAAGAACTTTGGAACGGCGATGATCAAAAGTGATGGCCTGGAATTGGAATTTGTTGGCGCTAGAAAAGAAAGCTACCAACGGGACAGCCGTAAACCTATTGTGGAAGATGGAACGTTGGAAGACGACCAAAACCGAAGGGATTTTACCATAAACGCCCTTGCCTTGTCCTTGAACCAAGATTCGTTTGGGGCCCTTACCGACCCGTTCAATGGCCTAGAAGACCTAAAGAACGGTATCCTAAGGACGCCACTGGAACCCTCCATCACCTATTCTGATGATCCTTTGCGAATGATGCGCGCCATACGTTTTGCCACCCAGCTTAATTTTACCATTGAAGAGAACTCATTAACGGCAATACAAGAAAACAAGGAACGGATCAAAATTGTTTCCAAAGAGCGTATTGTGGATGAACTGCATAAAATATTGGCCGCTCCCCAGCCGTCAGTCGGTTTTGGTTTATTGCATAAAACCGGTTTGTTGCCCATAATACTTCCAGAACTTACCGCATTGCAAGGCATTGATGAAATTGAAGGCCAAAGACACAAGGACAATTTTTGGCACACCTTGGAAGTAGTGGACAACATTGCCCAAACTACCGATGATGTCTGGTTGCGATGGGCGGCCTTATTGCATGATATTGGAAAGGCCCCTACCAAAAAATTCCATAAAAAAATTGGCTGGACGTTTCACGGACACGAATTTGTAGGCTCTAAAATGGTCTATAAACTCTTTAAAAGGCTTCGGATGCCTTTAAATGATAAGATGAAGTTCGTGCAAAAAATGGTGTATATGAGCTCGCGCCCAATTATCCTTTCGGAAAATTTTGTGACCGATGCGGCCGTACGCAGATTGGTTTTTGACGCTGGGGAGTATGTGGAGGACCTAATGACCCTTTGCGAAGCGGACATCACCACCAAAAACCCAAAAAAACAACGGAAGTATAAGAACAATTTTCAACTCGTACGCAAAAAAATAATTGAGGTGGAAGAGCGCGATCGCATCCGTGAGTTCCAACCACCGGTAAGCGGGGAAGAAATTATGGCCGCCTTTGCCTTGCGGCCCTCAAAAGAGATAGGCATTATAAAAGAAGCCATTAAGGAAGCCATTTTGGAAGGTGAAATCCCCAATGAGCATGCAGCGGCCCATGCGTATATGCTTAAAAAAGGAAAAGAATTAGGACTTAAACCGGTAACGGCATGAACCAAACCTATCTAAAACTGGCCAAAATTTCCTTGGTGCTGGTCTATTTGGTCATCGTTGCCGGGGCCGTGGTCCGTATGACGGGCAGCGGTATGGGATGTCCGGATTGGCCCAAATGCTTTGGGTACCTAATTCCCCCCACGGAAGCCGAACAACTGGAATGGCAACCGAAAAAAGCATACCAAAAAGGGCAGGTCATCATTAAAAACGAAGCATTGCGCGTGGCAAGACAAGATTTTAATACCGCCACCACCTATGAGGAAACCAACTGGGAACCGTATACCAAACATGAATATGCCCTGTTTAACCCATGGCATACTTGGATAGAGTTCATCAATAGGCTTTTTGGTGCACTGGCCGGTTTGGCCACCTTGGTCCTAGCCGTGTATTCACTTAGGTTTTGGAACACCCAAAAAAGAATCGTACTACGCTCTTGGTTGGTGGTCATTGGCATGGGCTTCCAGGCGTGGTTGGGGGCTACGGTAGTGTATTCTGTTTTGGAACCCGTAAAAATAACCATCCATATGGTTATGGCCTTGGTTATCGTAGCCATGCTGTTATATCTTATTTTTAAGGCCAATCCAAGCACAGAAGGGCACCAAACCCAAAAATATGTGCAAACGGCCATGGTAGCCTCACTTTTCCTTAGCCTGGCACAAATCGTTTTAGGGACCCAAGTACGGCAGTTTGTAGACGTCCAGATTGATTTGGTAGGGGAACATCAAAAAGCACTTTGGTTACAGGACCCTACCTTGCAGTTCTACATACACCGATCCTTTTCCATTTTGGTGTTTCTTTTAAACGCGTACCTGTTCCTTACCATCAAAAAAAACGGGCTTGGTTACTCCAAAATACGATGGGTCGCCCTGCTTATCCTATTAGAAATCGCAAGCGGTATTGCCATGTATTATCTGGATTTCCCTTTTGGCACCCAACCACTCCATTTGGTGTTGGCAAGCCTCCTTTTTGGGGTACAGTTCTATTTGGTTTTAGAAGTATCAAAAGCTGTACAGCGTTATAAATCTTTGTAACTTTGCCTCCACTCAAAAATTTTGTTGATGGTTTATAAAATCAGGGTAATTCTTGATGCTGAGGATGATATTTTTAGGGATTTGGAGCTGGAAGCCCACAATACCCTAGAAGATTTCCATAATGCCATTACCCAAGCGTTTGGCTTTTTGGGCAATGAAATGGCTTCCTTCTACACCTGTGACTTGGAATGGAACCAAGATGAGGAAATCGCTTTGTTCGATATGGGTGAAATCGCTGGGGAAGCCCGTTTGATGCATAGCGTTATACTTAGCGACATCCTAACCGAAAAATCGCCCAAACTCATTTATCTATACGACTTTTTCAATATGTGGACCTTTTTTGTGGAGCTGGCGGATATCGCCGAAAAAGAGGATGGCCGCACCTACCCCAATGTACTCTTTAGTTTTGGGGAATTGCCGGATTCACCACCGGAGAAAAAGTTTGAGTCCAAACCTTCCATTGACATTGACGATAGTTTTGGAAGCTATGACGACCTTGATTTTGACGAAAATTGGAATTGATGAGGAGTGATGAGTGCTGAAAGATGAAAGATGAAAGATGAAAGATGAAAGTAAAAAAAATACGAAATCGGAAACAAGAGCCAAGAGGCAAGAGGCAAGAGGCAAGAAAATATTCTTTAAACTTTTTTAGTTGTATTTGATTTTTGAATTTGAAATGATGAAAGATGAAAGATGAAAGATGAAAGATGAAAGTAAAAAAAATACGAAATCGGAAACAAGAGCCAAGAG
>CALEYA010000017.1 GCA_937926215.1 uncultured Croceitalea sp.
GGCAAGGAGGTGGTAGCTGCGGCCAATACCGCACCAGTCTTATCGTAGGTCAACATTTTAAGCGTAATGGCACTACGGATGATTTGCTCATTAAACTGCTTGTAATGTGGGGTTCTATCCACCCAATCCAACCAATAGATCTTTGTACGTTCCAACTCCAAGGAAATCTTTTCCGTAGTAGGTTTTAGTACCTTTTCATTGTAACAAACCAAAAAATACCCATCTTCCTTTAAGGTAATTTCCTCACCACTAAGCACATGGTTCTTATTAAAGGAGGTATAAAGAAATAAAGTGTCAAACTTTTCCTTTTCCGTTAAGCTGACAATAAAATTCCCTTTTACGTGGCTTACCGTTTCCCCTATGGCGTATTCCAATTTAGGATTATACTGTACGGTAAACTTGGGCAAACCGGAAATATGTTTTACGTAGCGTACGATTTCCGGCGGTGCATTGTATTTTCCCGTCAATTTGTGATATCTGGGCATAAAATCATGTAGTTCAAAAACATTTTCCCCATCGGAAAAACGGGTAATCAAAATAGCCGTATTGGGATGGTATTTTTGCGTAATCTCATAGTTGTACCTGGTAATGATTTCAAAATTACCGCCTTGCGCATCGTCCAAAAGCTTTGCAAAAACCGATGTAGAATCAAACTGGGGCAAACAGCACCAATCCAATGATCCTGTTTCGGAAATCAATGCTGCACTTCTACAGTTTCCAATTATTCCGTAATTTAGGTTATCCATAGGGAAATTTTAATTTACTGCTTTAATTGTAGGTTTTTTCTTTCTTTATAATCGAAAAAACACCACTTTTATTACATTTTTAGGTCTTAATCTTTATTTATGAGTAAAACTATAATTATTTCCAATAGGCTGCCAGTACAATTGCAAATTAGTGATGGCGGCTTATCGGCAATACCCAGTGTAGGAGGTTTGGCAACGGGGATGAAATCCGTGCACAAGGGAGGGGAAAGCCTATGGATAGGATGGTCTGGCTTAACGGATGAGGATATTCCGCCTGAACTATCAGAAAAAATAGACGAAGCCTTATTGGAGCACGCTTGCTCCAAAGTAGGCCTTACCAAAGACGATATTAATGGATTTTACTTTGGATTCAGCAATAGGACCATTTGGCCATTATTCCACTATTTCTTGGAATACACGGAGTTTGAACTGGATTTTTGGAGCAGCTATAAAGCCGTTAACCAAAAGTTTGCGGATGCCATTTTGGAAAAGGCCGAGGACGATGATATCATTTGGGTCCATGATTACCAATTAATGTTGGTCCCCCAAATGGTTAAGGAAAAGCGCCCAAACGCGACCATTGGTTTCTTTTTACACATTCCCTTTCCCTCCTACGAGATTTTTAGGACCCTACCATGGCGAGAAGAGGTCTTGGAAGGACTTTTGGGAGCCGACCTCATTGGATTCCATACCTATGACTATGAACGCCATTTTTTAAGTTCCGTAAGACGTTTGTTGGGGCTTGATGTGAGTTTCAACGATATTTATTTGGAGAATAGGGTCATTAAGGTGGATTCCTTTCCTATGGGCATCGATTACGATAAGTTCGCCAATGCGGCAAAAGCCGGCAACTCCAGAAAAGGTAAAGATCGTTCCGATTTTCAATTAAAACTGGACGAACACAAAAAATCCGCACCGGATACCAAGCTCATTGTCTCCATAGACCGACTGGATTACAGCAAGGGTATTGCCAAACGCTTGAATGCCTTTGAATATTTTTTAAACAAATACCCGCAGTACAAAGAAAAGGTACGCTTGATTATTTTGGCCGTTCCCTCACGATCCAACGTGCCGCAATACATGCTACTTAAAAAAGAGGTTGATGAATTGGTAGGCCGTATAAACGGGGAACTCTCCACCGTAAATTGGACCCCTATCTGGTATTTTTACCGTTCCATGCCTTTTGAAAACCTTATTGATTTATACACCTCCAGTGATATTGCATGGTTGACCCCTTTGCGGGACGGTATGAATTTGGTGGCCAAAGAATACATTGCGACCAGGACGGACAAGACCGGAGTCCTTATCTTAAGTGAAATGGCCGGTTCCGCCTATGAAATGAACGAAGCCTTGCTCATCAATCCCAATAATTTTGAACAGCAAGCAGATACCTTAAAACATGCCATTACCATGCCTAAGGAAGAACAAGTGGCCCGTAATATGTTCTTACAAAACCGCTTAAAACGCTATAATGTAGAAGTTTGGGCCAATGAGTTTATGAAAGCCCTTAAAGCCCAACGAAAAGGGGTGGCCACCTATGTGTCCCAAAAAATGAACGACAAGATTTTGGAGAAGGTCTTAAAAGACTATAAAGGGGCATCCAAACGGTTATTGTTCTTGGACTATGACGGTACGTTAGCTGCTTTTCACAAAGACCCTCAAAAAGCGTCCCCAGATGAAGCCCTATACGAGTTGTTGGATGGGCTGCATCACCAAGAAGGAACCACACTGTTCTTGATCAGTGGGCGCGATAAGGAAACGTTCAGCAGGTGGTTCTTACCCAAAAAATACAATATGATCGTTGAGCATGGAGTATGGATTTCAAGGGATGGCGAGGATTTCAAGCTATTGGAAAAAGTAAAGGGCGATTGGATGGAAAAAATAATGCCCGTCTTGGAATCTTTTGTAGATCGAACCCCCGGTTCTTTTATCGAAGAAAAAAATTATTCTTTGGCTTGGCACTATAGAAATACGGATCCAGATTTTGGAAACAAAAGGGCCACGGAACTCAACACGGTATTGACCAGTCTTATTGGCAACGATGATATTAGCGTACTCAACGGCAATAAGGTAATGGAGGTTAAAAGCAGTAACGTCAATAAAGGCAGGGCTTCCGTTCGCATGTTAGGTGAGGACAATTACGATTTTGTTTTTGCCATTGGAGACGATTGGACCGATGAATTTATGTTTCAAGAACTACCGGAAACTACGGTAACCGTCAAAGTGGGACTGCAAAAAACGCAGGCCAAATACCATGTTGAAGGAACCAAAAAAGTACGGGAACTGCTTGCCCAATTTTTAAACCCTTGATTTTGAAGAAACACTATTATTTAATTGCTAGCTTCTTAGTGGCACATTGCTGCTTTTCACAAACGGAAACGGAAATTTACCTTTTTGATCTAAATCTGGAAAAGGATACGATTACCATTTCAAATCCAAAAAACATCGCCAATAATGAAGGGTACGACAACCAACCTTCCTTTATGGATGACAAAACCGTGCTTTTCTCCTCCACCAGGTCTGGCCAGACGGACATCCTACAATTCAATATAGAAGATGGAAGCACTAAAAAATGGCTCTCGGATACACCAACGGGAAGTGAATACTCGCCCTTAAGAATACCGGGGAGAAAATCGGTTTCCGCTATCCGATTGGATCTGGACGGATTGCAACGTCTATATGCCTATGATCTTAAGACCGGGACTTCAGAAGTCTTGCTAGAAGGTTTAAAAGTAGGCTATCATGTTTGGGTGGACGCCCATACCATCGTCTGTACCGTGCTGAAAGAAAAAGGTATGGATTTGGTTGTCGCCAATCTAGAGGATGGCACAAAAAAAACGGTAGCAAAAAATGTGGGACGGTCCTTGCACAACATACCCGATACAGAATTGGTGAGCTACATCAGTAAAGAAAACGAACCATGGCATATTAATTCCTTAGATCCCATTTCTGGGGAAATCAAGAAAATCGTACATACCTATGACCAAACGGAGGATATTTGTTGGCTGCCTGATGGAACCATCTTGGCCGGAGCGAATAAATCGTTGGTGATGACAAATCCCGCTAAGAAAGAACCTTGGCAACAACTTATCTATTTTCCGCAGGAAGAAATCCATGGTATCAGCCGTATTGCGGTTAGTCCCAATGCCAACAGGATCGCTTTTGTATCGCTCACTTCGCCAAGGCAAGCCGTTGAAAGACAGCTAAATGCCTATAATGAAAGGGATATTGATGCTTTTGCGGAGGCCTTTTCAGATGATATTTCGATATACTATTATCCGGAAACTTTGGTCGGCCAGGGTAACGAAGCTTTAAAAGACATGTACCGGGGTTTTTTTGAAACCACGCCAGATTTACATTGTACCGTTAAAAATAGGATTGTCTTGGGCAAGAAGGTCATTGACCAAGAAGAGGTTACTGCAAACGGTAATACATTCGATGCCATTGCCATTTATGAAGTTGAAAATAATAAGATTGTCAAAGTCACTTTTATTCAATAATTTTCAAAAGTGAAATACCTGCACAACCTTAGTCGTATTGAAGCGTTTAGCGATGCCGTTTTTGCGTTTGCGGCCACGCTGATGGTCGTCAATTTTGACATGGGTTCAGACTTTACAACAATCGATAAAAGCGGGGCGGCAAGCATCCTAAGTTTTTTTGTAAGCTTTTTTGTACTTGTAGCCTTGTGGTGGGTCCATTACAATTTTTTTAGGAGGACCAATTATATGGACAATTGGATCATTGCCTGCAACGCCATACTGCTCTTTTTTGTCCTCTACTATGTTTTCCCGCTAAAGTCCCTTGTACAATCGTGGATGGGCGAAGGTATTACCACCCAAAATAGTTTGGTTTCCCTATTTCTATTATATGGCATTGGCTTCCTTTTAATTTTCCTATGCTTTTCTTTGATGTATTATAGGGCTTATAAAAAATCAAAGGACACCTCAAATTCCGTACAACTCTATTTTTATTTTAGGCATTTTCTGATTTTTGTACTGGTTGCCTTGATTTCTATAGGTATCGCCTATCTCAAAATCGGTATTAGATACGGGTCTCCCGGTTTTGTTTATGCCTTACTTGGCCCACTTTGTGGGGTTCATTCTTACTTCTTTTATAAAAAATATGATATTGCTTAATATGAGAACTACCTTACTATTACTGTTATGCACCTGCGCCTTGGGATTTTCACAAACGGACGATAGGATTTACGATATTATCAATTCGGTTTCATCAGATCGGATTGCAAAAGACATTGGTACCCTGGCCAATTTTGGTACAAGGCACACACTGAGTGATACCGTATCGCAGACCCGTGGTATTGGGGCCGCAAGGCGATGGATAAAAAGCGAGTTCGATAAAATATCCACGGAATGCAACAATTGCTTAGAGGTTTTTTATCAAAAGGATTTGGTAGAAAAAGGTGCCAATCAGCGTATCACTAAAGACGTTTGGGTGGTCAATGTGGTTGCCATAAAAAGGGGCAGTAAGTACCCTAACCGATTTATCATTATGAGCGGGGATATTGATTCCCGCGTGAGCGACCCTAATAATTTTACTTCGGATTCCCCAGGAGCCAATGACAATGCCAGTGGCATGGCAGGAACCATTGAAGCCGCAAGGGTGCTTTCTAAATACGATTTTGAAAGCAGCATCATCTTTGTGGGTCTTTCTGGCGAAGAGCAAGGTCTTTTTGGAGGGAAGGGATTAGCGGCCCACGCCAAGAAGAACAATTGGGATGTTGTTGGTATCCTTAACAACGATATGATCGGAAACATCAAAGGTGTGGACGGTGTAGTAAGCAATAGGGATTTTAGGATTTTCTCTGAACCCGTTCCTCCTACCGAAACCGAAAACCAAAGACGGGCCAGACGGTTTTACGGTGGTGAAGTAGATGGTATTTCCCGTCAGTTGGCCCGTTACGTTCATCATAAAGTAAAAACCTATATGCCGGAAATGAATCCTATGATGATTTATCGTTTGGACCGTTTTGGTCGCGGAGGTCATCACCGGCCTTTTAATGATGCCGGGTTTGCGGGCATACGCATTATGGAATCCCATGAAAACTATACCCAACAACATCAAGATATCCGTGTAGAAGACGGTATTGCCTATGGTGATGTATTGGAGCATGTCAACTTTGATTATGCCGCCAAACTTACCGCAGTGAACGCCATCAACCTAGCATCCATAGCTTGGGGCCCTCCAGCACCTGAAACTGTTGAAATCGGCGGTATTGTCGAGCCCGCGGCAAAATTCAAATGGAGTGCCGTAGAAGGTGCCATTGGCTATAAGATTTACTGGCGGGACACCACCTCGCCTACTTGGGACCATTCCAAGTTCGTTGGCAATGTAACCGAACACACCTTGAACGGCATTGTTATTGATAACTTCTTTTTTGGTGTTGCAGCAGTCAGTAAAGACGGACACGAGAGTCCTGTTGTATTCCCAAACGCTATTTTTAGATAATTCACTTTATGATCAAAAACCTACAAGTACTAGTATTGGGCCTTTGTTTTACCGCCCTGTTTTCACAAGAAGACTTAAGCTATTCCAAAGCGGATTTTTTAAGGGGAAGTATTACCCCGGAACGGGAATGGTGGGATTTACACTACTACCATTTAGATGTTCAAGTAGAGCCCGATAGCAGGTACATTTCGGGTACGAACACCATTCATTACACGGTCTTAAAGTCAAATTCGGTAATGCAAATAGACCTGCAGCCTCCAATGAAAATTGAAAAAGTGACCGCTTCAGGTAAGGAGCTAAACTATAAATCCTCTGGAAATGTACATTTGGTGCTTTTAGAGGAAAAACAAGAGGTAGGGGCTAAAAATAGCATCACCGTACATTATTCCGGTTATCCTAGAGTGGCAAAACGGGCGCCTTGGGATGGAGGCTTCTCTTGGAAAACGGATAGCGAAGGGAAACCCTTTGTGGCAACCTCATGTCAGGGCTTGGGAGCCAGTGTTTGGTGGCCCAACAAAGACCATATGTATGATGAAGTAGATAGCATGGCCATTAGCGTTAAGGTCCCCAAAGGATTAATGGATGTTTCCAATGGCCGGTTGCGAAAGGTGGAAGAAGGTAAAAACACCAAAACCTACCATTGGTTCGTAGATAACCCCATCAATAATTATGGGGTAAACGTCAACATTGCGGATTATCAGCATTTTGGGGAACAGTATACCGGCGAAAAGGGTGCTTTGGATTTGGATTATTATGTGTTACCCAAGAATCTGGAAAAGGCCAAAGAACAGTTTAAACAGACCAAATTGATGCTCGAAGCCTTTGAATATTGGTTTGGCCCATATCCCTTTTATGAGGATGGGTTTAAACTGGTAGAAGTGCCGTATTTGGGTATGGAACACCAAAGTTCGGTGACCTATGGCAACCAATACCAAAACGGCTATCTGGGCCAGGATCTATCGGGAACAGGATGGGGTCTCAAATTCGATTTTATCATCATACATGAAGCGGGGCACGAATGGTTTGCCAATAGTATTACCTATAAGGATATTGCGGATATGTGGATTCATGAGGGCTTCACGGCTTACTCAGAAAACCTGTATCTGGACTATCATTTTGGTAAGGAAGCCTCGGCAGACTATGTTATTGGTACAAGAAGGAATATCCAAAACGATAGTCCCATCATTGGACGGTACAACCTAAATATGAAGGGTTCCAGCGATATGTACTACAAAGGTGCCAACATATTACATACGCTAAGGCAATTGGTGGAAGATGATGACAAATGGCGTGCTATCCTTAGGGGAATAAACAAGAAATTTTATCATAAAACCGTGACCACACAAGAGGTGGAGGCCTTTCTTTCCAAGGAAACCGAAAAGGACTTGAGTGCTTTCTTTGAGCAATACTTAAGGACTGCGAAAGTTCCAGTATTGGAGTATGAATTCAAAGATGGAAAATTACGTTATCGGTATACCAATGTGGTAGCCAATTTTGATATGCCCTTGCACGTTAGCTTGGATGGGGAGGAACAATGGATTTTTCCAACCGATGGATGGAAAACCAAAAGTGTTGGGAACTCTGACTTTACGGTGGATCGCGATTTTTATATTGACATAAAACAGCTACCATGAAAATCTATTTTCCACAATGGCAGGGGTCTGGTACCGGAACACAAATAGAACCGGGCGCCAACACCATTCTGGAATATTTGGGGAAAACGAATTTTGTCCATATACCCTTATCGGCGATTGAAGCCGGTCCTAAAGGGAAACAGCGTTTCCATATCAACAATTATGACGCTATAACCGAGCAACTAACACGACTTAAGGAAACCATCATCTCGGAAAAACCCGACACGGTCCAACTTATTGGCGGCGACTGCGGTTTAGAGATAGTCCCAGTATCCTATTTAAACAAAAAATATCCCAATATGGGTGTCATTTGGTTCGATGCCCATGCGGATATTAACAGGCCTTGCGACTCCGCAAGTTGCAATTTTCATGGAATGCCCTTGCGAACGCTTTTGGGTGAAGGTGAGAAAGAAATGGATGCATTGCTCAGTTCTAAAATCGATGCCTCCCAAATCCACTATGTGGGTTTACGTGATATTGATGATGCGGAACAACAACGGATTCGCAAAGATGCGATCTACGCGCCACCCTCTTTAGATATTATGGGATTGGTGGATACGCTAAACGCGAAAGGCATCGAAAAACTTTACCTTCATTTTGATTTTGATTGCTTGGAACCTACGGATTATGACAAAACCTATTATCGAATTCCGGATGGATTGAAAATCAAGGAAGCGGAAGCATGCATAGAAACCCTAATGGAACAATTTGATGTAGTCGGGAGCAGTGTTTTGGAGTCCATCGCTTTGCGACAAGCGGATTTGCAGCCTATTGCCAAAATCATAAAACTACTACTGTCATGAGGGTATTACAGTTCGTTTTTCTACTAGGAATGGTCTTAAGTTTTGCGGGATGCGGCAACCAACCCAACGCAAAAGAGGAAAAAGCCAAAAACGAGGTTTTGGTATTGGGAACCATCCATAGCGGACATTTGACCGATAGCATTTACAATATCGCCTACTTGGATAAGCTTATTAGGGAGATACAACCCGACTATATTTTAGCTGAAATCCCACCGGACCGCATGGAAGCCGCAATGACAGGGTTCAAAAGGGACGATAGTATCTCGGAACCACGGGTACTGCGCTTTCCAGAGTATGTGGATGTTATTTTTCCCTTGACCAAGGAACTGGATTTTGAAATCATCCCAACCGCTGGGTGGACCAAACCTATGGCGGATAGGCGCAGCGAACAACTAAGGGCCATCAGCAAGGATTCTTCCCGCATTGCGGATTGGAAAGCCTATACCGATGCCAATAAACGCTCACAAAAAGCGTATGAGGCCACAGGAAAGGTCAATGACCCCTACTTTATCCATACCCATGCCTATGATAGCATTCAAGATATTGCCTTGCAAACCTATAATCGCCTGTTCAATGTAGAACTAGGTTTGGGCGGATGGGAAAACATCAATATTGCCCACTATTGGAATATTGAAAAAGCGTTGGAAAAACATCGGTATAAAGGAAAGCGCTTTTTAATCGTCTATGGTGCGGGACATAAGGGGTGGTTTTTACGCCAACTTAAGAAAAGGGATGATCTTACCCTTTTAGATATGGAACCCTTTTTAAATACCATTTCTCACAAATGAAAATCAAGGTAGGCGTAGTACAGGACAGTCCGGTTTTTTTTGATAAAGCCAAGACCTTGGAAAAAATGAAGGATATCATTGCGGCGCAGGCCTCCAAAGGTTGTCAACTGCTACTTTTCCCGGAATCCTTTGTGCCAGGATATCCCAGAGGATTTGATTTTGGGGCAAAAATCGGACGTCGCACCGCGGAAGGAAAGGCCCTTTACCAAGAATATCATAAAAACAGCATGTCTTTGGAAGGTTCGGAAATGGATACGCTGCTTGCACTTTCCAAAGAACACCATATCTATTTGGTGGTAGGCATTACGGAAAAGCGGGCCGATAACGGTAGTCTGTACTGTAGTATGGTGTATATATCACCAACGGACGGTTTGCTGGGTGTTCACAGAAAAATTAAACCCACCGGAACGGAACGTTTGGTGTGGGCGGAGGACAATGGGGCCTCCTTGGTCACCTTTGACACCCATATTGGGAGGTTGGGCGGCTTAATCTGTTGGGAAAACTACATGCCGTTGGCGCGAATGGCCATGTACCAAAAAGGAGTGCAAATTTACCTAGCCCCTACCGCTGATTCCCGTGAGGAATGGACGGGCACAATGAGGCATATTGCCTTGGAAGGTCGGTGTTTTGTCTTAGGAAGCAATCAGTATTTTACCAAATCCATGTACCCAGAACCTTACCAAGCTTTGGTTACGGAAGAACCCGAGGCCATATGCCCCGGCGGTAGTATTATTGTATCACCTCAGGGAAAACTACTGGCCGGACCCTTATTTGGGGAAGCGGGTGTGCTTACGGCAGAACTTGATTTGGAGGATATCGTCCATGCCAAAATGGATTTTGATGTCAACGGACATTACAACAGACCCGATATTTTTGGCTTTACGGTGGCCAACCAGCCAGAAACAAAAAAAGAGAAAAATAGATAGCTATGAACCTTCAGCCAAACTTGGAAAACGAGCTCGTACTGCTTAGACCTTTACGGCCCGAGGATTTTGAAGCCCTATATGCCGTTGCCAACGACCCGAGGATTTGGGAGTTGCATCAAAATCCCGATCGATGGGAACTGCACGTTTTTAAAAAATTCTTCCAAGATGCCATAACCTCAAGGGGGGCTTTTGCAATTCTGGACAAATTGACCGAGAAGATTATAGGAAGTTCCAGATACCGCATAGCGGAAAACACCTCTAATGCCATTGAAATCGGTTGGACCTTTTTGTCGCGCGACTATTGGGGCGGCAGGTACAATGCCTCTTTCAAATCCTTGATGATCACCCACGCCTTTCAATATTTTGACTACATTCTCTTTCATGTAGACCAAGATAATGTGAGGTCCCAAAAAGCGGTGAAAAAGCTCGGTGGGCAATTGATAGCCAAAGACGGACCTCTAAAACATTTTCATACGGAAGTAGCGACCGGGCTTACTTTTGTTTTGGAAAAAATACGAGCAACATAGATGAAAACTCCCGTACCGGAACACTATTTTGAAAATGACGAGGAGTTTAGGGCCTGGCTGCATCAAAACTATGCCACATCAGAAGGCATCTATGTCATTTTTTACAAAGTCGACCATCCCAAACCCAGCATGCGCTGGGAAGAAGCCGTTAGGGTTGCCCTATGTTACGGATGGATAGACAGTACCGTAAAAAGTCTGGGCGATGGTAAAAGAAGGCAATATTTCTGCCCTAGGAAACCAAAAAGTGTTTGGAGTAAGGTCAACAAAGACCATTTAAAAGAATTGAAAGAGGCGGGATTGATGCATGAAAACGGATTGGAATCCATCAAAATTGCAAAGAAAAATGGTTCTT
>CALEYA010000018.1 GCA_937926215.1 uncultured Croceitalea sp.
GAGCCTCATTTTTTTAGCGGTATTTACGGGACAAAGCCAGTCTTTTACGGCCAAAGTTATCGATGCCAAAACACAAAAACCTATTCCTTATGCCACAATCCAATATGCGGAAAATAGTGGCGTCATTACCAATGAGGAAGGGCTTTTTAGTTTTTCTATAGATGCAGGTACCCAAACCTTGGACTCGCTTTACATCTCCAGTATGGGGTATGAGCGAAAAGGCTATGTTTTTGAACAAGTAGCCCAAGACAGTATTTTGCTAATGACACCAAAAGCCATTGCCCTAAGTGGTGTCTATGTTTTTGACAAAGAATTGGATGTGGAGGAAATCGTACAAAACATGGTGGACCGTTTGCCGCAGAACACGAACAAGGCACCCGTTAAGCAACGCTATTTTTTAAGGCAGTCCGTTTTTGGTAGTGTACAGAAACTGGATATGGGTTTTGAAAAATCATCCATTGAAGAATTGGATAAAGAACTCATAGACAGCATTGCCGGGGCCATTCCAAAATATTCAAGCCACTACACTGAGACTTTGGGGGATTTCTACAAGACCAAAGATGCCAACAAAGCCAACATCTTACGGGCCGCGGAGCTTTATGACAAAAAGGACATTGGTTCTTTTGAAGAATTGGGCAAACGTATGGAAACCATGTTCAAACAAAATGTAAAACCGGATTCTTACCTTAAGATCAAGTCGGGGCTTTTTAGTCAAAAAATCCAAGTAGATTCCATTCTTTCGGATATCGAGGCAGAGGAGGCAAAAGCCGTTGAAAAGGAATTAGAGCGCGACAGTATCTCTGGCCTTGTCGATAGTCAAAAATTCATCTTTGATGAACTATTGCAAGAAGTATTTTATGAAGAGGACAGTAAATTGAACGTGGTCCGTAAAAAAGGTAAATACAAGTTTAAATTGGTGGGATATGCCAATATTGAGGATGAAGGTGTCTATGTCGTCGACTTTAAACCCAAAAGAAGTGCTGCCTTCAAAGGGCGGATATTTATCAATATTACGGATTTTGGGGTGATGCGAATCGATTTTGAAAACCTGAAAAACCTAAAGAATTTTAGGCTTTTGGGCATTTTCTATAGGGAGACCTTGTACAAAGGCTCCATGCATTTTACCAAACTTACCAATGGCAAGTACGACCTAAAATTTGCCGATTTCAATTTTGGAAGATGGTTTAGGTTTGATAGACCTTTGGACGTCATCGAAAAGAACAAACACGTAAAAGGGCGGCGAAAGCAGAACGAACTACGCTTAAATATCGATTTTAGAATGACCAATACCAATAAATGGGAATTGGTAATCTTTGATAGTGAAGTCATCGATCAGAACCAATTTGATGCGGTGGTGGAGGACAAAACCAAGAAATCCACCTATATGGCGCAATACAACCCAGAATTTTGGCAAGGTTATACTATTATGGAACCCAACCAAGCCATTAGGGAATTTACCGTTAGCGAGGAAGAATCAGAATAAATAATCTTTTTCTTACAAGAATTGAAGAAAAAATGAGTTATATGGTAACGTAGTACCAACGTTACCATGAAGCAGTTTTTATGTCCCCTTCTATTTTTTTGTTTTCTACCACCCCTTTTTGGGCAACGGTATGCCTCCCAGGTAATTGATGCCACCACAAAAGCTCCAATTCCCTATGCCACCATACAGTATGGCCAAGAAATGGGTACCATAAGCAATGAGGATGGTTATTTTAGTTTTGAGATCGATCGCTATACCAAACGATTGGACTCTGCCTATATCTCTTGTATGGGTTATGGAAAATCCGCATATGCATTCCACAAACTACAACAAGATAGTATCCTTATTGCCCCCCGATCAACCACATTGGCAGAGGTAGAACTTTACGGGGAAGGTTTGGACGCCGATGAAATTATTGCCCGCGTAAAAAAGATGGCCCCGGAAAACTATCAGCAATTGCCCGTAAAAAAGAAATTCTTCTTACGGCAGTCCACGCATGATGAAATAGACCGGGCGGAACTCAAGGTAGTTTCCTCTTCCATAGACCGCATCCACCAATACCTTTTGGACAGTATTACTAAGGCACTTCCTAAAAAATCAACCTACCACGCGGAAACCCTGGGACATTTGTATAAAAATAAAGATAGTATTAAGCTTACCGTACTGCGCGCCGCGGAACTTTACGATAAGGCACACCAAGCTACTTTTGATGCCCTATCGGACAAGCTGGAGAAAATTATTAAAGCCAACACTAAAGCGGACTCCTATTATAAAATAAAAACCGGGGTAGTCTCCACCAAATTCCGCTTTGATAACGCCAACAAAAATTCAAAAAAAGACCCTAATACTGCTGGACTAAAAGACCTTATACGCACCAATTTTCTGAGCAGGAGAAGAGAACGATTAAAACTGATAGAATTTCAAGTTTTTGGTAAAAAGTCCCGTTTCGATGTCATCTCTAAATCTAAAAGATACGTTTTCACCCTTGTGGAGATTATTGATCAAGATGGTGAAAACAGGCAATACGTCATTGACTTTTCACCTAAGAAAACAGCGGCCCTTAGTGGGCGTTTGTTTATCAACACCCATGACTTTGCCCTTACTAGGGTAACCTTCACCAATGAAAAACCCTTAAAGCGATTAAAGCTTTTAGGGATAGACTACAACGAACCTCTTTACCAAGGCACCACGGTATATAGTAAAATGAAGAACGGCAAGTATGAACTATCCTTTTCCAAATTGGAACACCACCAATACCTAAAGGCGGAACGGCCTTTAAAAATTGTAGAGAAAAACAAGAATACAAAAGGACGCAGGCAACAAAACGAGGTAGTACTTGAGCTGTATTACACCGAAAAAAAGTCGCACACCTTTGAATGGGTAGCCTTGGAAAGCAAAGCGGGTAGCCAAAGTGCTTTTGAACTACTACCGGAAGACTTGGTGGGTGATTTAACCCACCTGAACAAATATGACCCCGCCTATTGGCAGGGCTATACTATTATAGAACCCAATAAAGCCTTACAAGCTTTTGAGGTAGCCCAATTGGACTAAGCTTTCGGCAGGAATACTTCGGCCATCATACAACGGGCACTGCCGCCCCCACAGGTCTCTATAGTATCCAACGGACTATGGATTATGCGACAATGGTTCTCTATTTGCTTTAATTGGTCAGGCCGCAAACTATGGTAGGCTGCGGAACTCATTACCATAAAACGTTCTTCATCCGCACCAACGACCTGTAACATATTCCCTGCAAAATGGTGCATTTGTTCCTCTGTAATGGCGATTATTTCTTTACCGTCCTCCTTTAAATGCTTCATTACACTCTTGCGCTCCTTGGTATCATCAATAGAAGCCAAACAAATAACGGCAAAGCTTTCTGCCATGGCCATCATTACATTGGTATGATAAATAGGAAGGCGTTTACCCGCTACCGTTTGATTGGCATGGAAAATAACAGGGAAACAATCAAAATCCTCACAAAAGGTGATGAAAAGCTCTTCATCTGCCCTTTCGGACAATGCGCAATAGGCTTTTTGGTTTACGCGGTCTTTCAATATGCTGCCCGTACCTTCTAAGAAAAGGCCTTCTTCTTCGGCATCGGTATAGTCCAATATATGACTGATCGTAAAACCGTTTTCTTCCATAACGTCAAAAACGTCTTCCCGGCGTTCCCTTCTTCTGTTCTCTGCAAACATAGGATAGACGGCAATAACGCCACTACTGTGAAAGGAAATCCAGTTGTTGGGAAATATAGAATCTGGGGTTTCCGTTTCAGGACGGTCATCCATAACAATCACATTGACCCCATGTTGTCGTAGTACCACAACAAAGTTGTCAAATTCCTCTTGGGCCTGTTTATTGATATCTTTAGCCGATCCGGCTACTTCTTCCTGAAAATAATTGTTCACCGCGGTTTGCTCGTTCATTCTAAAAGCAACCGGTCTGATCATTAAAATGGTATTGGTAACTTGCATTACTGGTAGGTATTTTTTTAAACGTAAGCTGTTTGTTAGTAAATAGTGTTTAATTAGTCCTAATGAGCGGTAGCGTACTACATCTAAGCAGTCCTTCTTGTTTGGCAATTTCCGCATAGGGAATCTCTTCAACCGTAAAATCCTGTTCCCTTAGCCAGTTGTTCAGTCTGGTAAAATTTTTCTCCGACACCACCACTTTAGGGGATATGGAGAATACGTTACTGAACATCTGGTACATCTCGTCCGCCGTTATCTCAAAGATGTTCTCCTTTCCAAAGTACTGGACCAACCATTCATATTCCTCTTCTACAAGAAATCCATTTTTATGCAGTATGGCCTTGTCCGTTCCAATGGGTTGAAAACAACAGTCCAAATGCAGCGCGTTTTCCTTTGCATTGGTATTGGATTTTCGCAACTCAAACGACTTCACCTTCTTATCCGGAAACTGTTCCTTTAAAAATTCTACCGCTTCTTTATTAGTTCGGGCGGTGATAAAATCCGGATAGTCCGGAGCGGTATAGGTTCCTACAAAAATATACTCCCTCCACGGCATAATATCTCCTCCCTCAATATGTACTTCTTCTGGCGGATAGATGATGTGCTCTGGGTTTATTTGTGAAGTTACATGACCAATTGCCGTAAATTCCCTTTCCCTATCGGGCAGTATATTGGCGTGTACCAATTTGTCCCCGATGACAAAAGCGATATCCCTAGAAAAAATCTGATTGCAGTTTTCAATAACCGAAGGTCTGTAAACCGTTACCCCGTGTTTCTTGAATACGGCTTCAAAAGCATTCATTTCCTGTACCATATCCGCTTCTTTGGGATAGGTACCCGCAAGGATATGTTCCAAGGATTTAGGATCATAAGCCTCTTCTGGTTTTGGGGTGGGCCCACAGCTTTCCGCTGTTCCCAACACGACGGCCCTCAGTTGGGCCGTTTCATCATTGATGTTTAAATGAAGCATTTCTTTTTAATTAATCGTTACGGTTTAAAACCAAAAAAAGCCCTTTTAACTAGTAAAAGAGCTTTATTGTTTTTTTTATGGTAGCAATCTACCTTTTGTCAACTTCGACAAAAGGGCGGAGATTTGCACCAACATATATTTGACGCGGACGACCAATAGGTTCCTTGCGCAAACGCATTTCCCTCCATTGGGCAATCCAACCCGGCAATCTGCCCAAGGCAAACATTACGGTAAACATATCCGTGGGTATTCCTAAAGCACGATAAATAATCCCGGAATAAAAATCCACGTTGGGGTAAAGTTTCCGTTTTACAAAATAGTCGTCCTCCAAAGCTTCTTTTTCCAATCCTTTTGCAATTTCTAAAATAGGATCACTAATTCCTAAATCATTCAAAACTTCATCCGCGGCTGTCTTTATGATTCTTGCTCTTGGATCAAAGTTTTTATAGACCCTATGTCCAAAGCCCATTAATCGAAACGGGTCTTCTTTGTCTTTGGCCTTGGCCATATATTTTTTAGTATCGCCACCATCTGCTTCAATGGCTTCGAGCATTTCCAAAACAGCTTGGTTGGCGCCACCATGTAACGGCCCCCATAAAGCGGAAATACCTGCGGATAGCGAAGCAAAAAGCCCTGCGTGGCTGGAACCTACGATACGTACCGTAGAGGTAGAACAATTCTGCTCATGGTCCGCATGCAAAATCAGCAATTTGTCCAAGGCATCTATGATGATTTTATTTCTTTTGTATTCTTGATTGGGTTTTTTGAACATCATCTTATGAATGTTCTCCACATACCCCAAGGAATCGTCCCCGTAATCCAAAGGAAGTCCCATTTTCTTTCGCATGGCCCAAGCTACCAATACTGGAAACTTGGCCAAAATCCTTACGATGGAATGGTACATGGCTTCATCAGAAGAAACATCCACAGATCTGGGATTAAAAGCGACCAAGGCACTTGTTAAGGAAGACAGTACTCCCATAGGGTGGGCAGACTTTGGAAAACCGTCCAAAATCTTTTTCATCTCCTCATCTACATGGGATTCGTTTTTGATATCCATATGAAAAGCGGCCAACTGCTCTTTGTTGGGGAGCTCCCCAAAAATCAGCAAATAGGCAACTTCCAGAAAATCAGCTTTTTCCGCCAATTCTTCTATGGAGTATCCGCGGTAGCGCAAAATACCTTTTTCACCATCTAAAAACGTAATGGCACTTTCACAAGAACCGGTGTTTTTATAACCTGGGTCTATGGTTACGATACCACTAGTACCCCTTAAAGCTTTAATATCGATTGCCAACTCATCTTCCGTTCCCTTTATTACTGGGAATTCATATTTTTTTCCTTCAAATTCAAGTGTTGCTTTATCCGACATTTATAAGATTTAATTTATTAATTATAGGGCGATAAATTTACGAAAAAGGAAAGGTTTTAACAATATTGCCCATCCAATTTGGATTATTCTTAACAATAGTCGTCCCAAATGTGCAAGCTTACACCGTATAAAGGACACGGTAATATTCGTCCACGGATTTTTTCCATGTAAAACGGGCTTTTTTTGCCGCTGTTCGCATTTTTTCCCAAGCGGGTTTATCATTTAAAAACAGGTCTAGGGCCACGTCAAAAGCCGTCAACATGTTTTCAATTTTATCTTCATAGGTATCCCCGGCAAAACCAAATCCGGTCTTCATGTGTTTTACGGTATCTATCAACCCACCGGTATGGTGTACTAAGCAAGGATTACCGTTACGCATGGAAAGCATTTGGCTTATTCCACAGGGTTCGAACAAACTGGGCATAAAATAAAGGTCAGACTCCAAATACATGGAATCTATTAGACTTTCTGATTGACCATTGGTGAAAATAAAATTATCGTACTTGTAACTCATCTCCCTAAACAGTTCTTCATACTCTGGGGCACCTGTACCTAACAATATAAAAATACCACCCATTTTTCTGAGCTTCCCTAAAATTTCTTCGAACGCCTCTGGCGAACGCTTAAAGAAATAAAATTTCTGTTCCGTTAAGCGTGCCACACTCGATACGATAAACTTGGGCTTATTGCCCACGTACTTCATTATCTTCTCCCCGGTGTGGGCAAGGAAGTCCGCTTTGTATTTTTTGGATTCTTCTTGTAACCATCGAAAAATAGCTTTTACGGTATTCCGATAGATATAACCCTCAGGCTCGGAATTGATGTTCTTATAATTACAACCGTTTAAAATCCCGAACAGTCTTCCTTCTTTATTGGCCCGTTGCAGATCCAGCTCCAAACCTTCCCCGCCAATAAATTCTGGGGCAGAACTCGGTTTCATGACATCCTCTTTATAGGATGGCGAAACGGTATGGACGGCATCAGCAAACCGAATACCTACGGCCATAAGATTGATACAATCTTGATACCTATAGTCCATTAAGCGGTCCTCATCATACCTAATATTGGGAAACCAATTTCGTATAGAGGAATAATTATCTTGGAACGGCCTGATTCCTTGGATGGCCAGGTTATGTATGCTATAGACAAACCTAATATCCTTTAAAACTTCATACGTTACATCATACTCGCGTAAAAACAACAGTAGACTGGAGTGCCAATCATGCAAATGCACGATATCCAATTTTTTAAAAGCCCCTATTTTTATGGCTTCTGCCACCGCAGTACAGAAAATAAAATATTTTATGGCATCCGTAAAAAAGGGTTCCTCCGGATCATCATGATAGATATGGGCAATGCCGCCCGCCTCAATCTCTGGATGGTGTATGACGTAATGGTGAATATTTTTAAAAGGTTTTTTTGGACTTACCTCAAAAAGCTCCGCGGTATACTGGATTCCGCGTAACTCAAAATTTAGCTCGCTGATCAAAGTACCTCCTTGGTGCAACCTCCCATACGAGGGCACTACAACATGAACGCTATCTCCCCGTTCCGCAATCTGCCTTGGAACGTCCCTAACAACATCGCCCATTCCACCTGCTTTACAATTGGCAATGGCATCATTTTCAGCAGCGGCAAAGAGAAAATTACTCATAGGGGAATACGTATTTTTTTAAGTTTTTAATATACGTTATCTACCGCGCAAAAAAAAACCTTTCTTAATTAAGAAAGGTCTTTGTAGTACTAAATAATCGTTATGCTTACTTTAGTTTAAACGCTTTTTCTTGCGGATAGTAAGCAACATCCCCCAGCTCCTCTTCAATACGGAGCAATTGGTTGTATTTTGCCATACGATCACTACGTGAGGCAGATCCCGTTTTAATTTGACCTGTATTTAAGGCAACGGCAAGATCGGCAATGGTATTATCTTCGGTTTCCCCGGAACGGTGGGACATTACCGAGGTGTATCCGGCATTTTTGGCCATATTGACCGCAGCTATGGTTTCCGTTAGGGTTCCTATTTGATTTACCTTGATCAAAATAGAATTCGCTATTCCGTTCTCGATACCTCTTGACAGGCGTTCTACATTGGTTACAAAAAGGTCATCCCCAACCAATTGTACTTTCTCCCCAATTTTCTCGGTCAACAATTTCCATCCGTCCCAGTCATTCTCATCCATACCATCTTCTATGGAGATAATTGGATATTTAGCACTTAGCTCGGCCAAGTACTGGGCTTGCTCCTCGGAAGTCCTTATTTTACCGGATTCCCCTTCAAACTTGGTATAATCGTATTTTCCGTCCACATAGAATTCCGCAGCGGCACAATCCAAGGCGATCATTACATCATCCCCTAGTTTATAGCCTGCTTTGTCCACGGCTTTGGCTATGGTATCCAAAGCATCTTCGGTTCCACCTTCCAAGGTTGGTGCAAAACCACCTTCATCCCCCACAGCGGTACTTAAGTTTCTATCGTGCAGTACTTTTTTAAGGTTATGGAAAATCTCGGTCCCCATTTGCATGGCATGGCTAAAATCTTTTGCCTTAACCGGCATCACCATAAATTCTTGAAATGCAATTGGAGCGTCTGAATGCGACCCACCGTTAATGATGTTCATCATAGGGACCGGTAAGGTATTGGCACTAACCCCACCTACATATCTATATAACGGCATCCCTAACTCTTCTGCTGCTGCTTTGGCTACCGCCAAGGAAACACCTAAAATGGCATTGGCCCCCAATTTTGATTTATTTGGTGTACCATCTAAAGCTATCATGGTCTGGTCAATGTAGTTTTGTTCAAAAACCGAGGTACCTACCAATTCCTCTGCAATACTAGTATTTACGTTATTCACGGCCTTACCAACGCCTTTGCCCATAAAAGAGTCTCCGCCATCACGCAATTCTACTGCTTCATGTTCCCCAGTTGACGCACCAGAAGGTACTGCGGCACGGCCTAAAACGCCGTTTTCCGTAATAACGTCTACTTCTACCGTAGGGTTCCCCCTAGAATCTAAAATCTGTCTTGCGTGAATCGCTATAATAATACTCATTCTCTTTTTTTTATAGTTGAAAAATAATTCGTCTAAGATACAAAAGCAGGGGCTTTTTGGTCAATGATTTACATCATAAAACCTTGAAAAATAACCAAAAGACAAACTATAACGATTTAGTTGACGCTTGCCTTTATGGCTTCAAAAAATTGGTCAAAAAGATAATCAGCATCGTGCGGTCCGGGACTTGCTTCTGGATGGTACTGCACGGAGAATACGTTCTTATACTTCATTTTGATACCAGCTACCGTACCGTCGTTCAAATGGGTATGGGTTACTTCCAAATCCGGATGTGCTTCCGTCTCTTCCCTATTGACCGCAAAACCATGGTTTTGAGAGGTAATTTCACCCTTGCCCGTCATGATGTTTAAAATGGGGTGATTGATACCCCTATGTCCATGGTGCATTTTATAGGTAGATATGCCGTTGGCCAATGCCAATACCTGATGCCCCAAACATATCCCAAAAAGAGGTTTGCTCTCCTTTAAGATTTCTTGGGTGGTGCTAATGGCTTCTTTTAACGGTTCTGGATCACCGGGTCCATTGGAAATAAAATAGGCATCCGGATTCCAATCCGCCATTTCCTTTTTAGTGGCGTTGTAGGGAAACACTTTGATATACGCATCACGCTTGGCCAAGTTTCTCAAAATGTTCCTTTTGATCCCTATATCCAGTGCCGCGATCTTATAAGTCGCGTCTTCTTCCCCATAGAAGTAGGGTTCTTTGGTAGATACCTTGGAGGCCAGTTCCAATCCTTTCATACTAGGTACCTTGGCCAACTCTTTCTTTAGGGCATCAACTTCATCGACCCTAGAGGAAATAACGGCGTTCATTGCACCATTATCCCTAATATAGCTTACCAAGGCACGGGTATCCACATCGGATATGGCGAACAAGTCATTTTTCTCCAAAAACTCCAACAAGCTGGAATCTGCACTGGGCCTAGAGTGGTTGTAGCTAAAATTCTTTACGATAAGACCGGATATTTTTATGGAATCCGACTCTACTTCATCTAAATTGGTGCCGTAATTTCCAATATGTGCATTGGTAGTCACCATTAACTGTCCGTAATACGAGGGATCGGTAAAAATCTCTTGATACCCGGTCATCCCTGTATTGAAACATACTTCCCCAAAGGCGGTTCCTTGCCTATCCCCTACGGATTTTCCGTAAAAAATGGTTCCATCCTCTAATACTAAAAGCGCTTTTTTTCTTGTTTGGTATTTCATTCCCACGATTAAAATTTCACAAAAAAACATAAAAAAAGGATACGTTTTAGCGTATCCTTTATTCTATTATAAACTAGTAATTAACATCTTATTCTTCAGAATCATCAGTTGTTGTTTCAGCTACCGGTGCGGTCTCAGCAGGTTTGCTTTTGCCCCTTCTGCTTCTTCTGGTCGTTTTCTTCTTAGGCTTGTCCGCATTGTACACCTCATTGAAGTCTACAAGTTCGATCAAGGCCATATCGGCGTTATCCCCAAGACGATTACCCAACTTTATGATTCTGGTATATCCCCCTGGTCTGTCCCCTATTTTTTCAGCTACGGTCCCGAACAATTCCGTTACCGCTTCTTTACTTCTAAGGTTACTAAAAACAACACGACGGTTATGGGTTCCCTTTTCCGTTGTTTGGTTGTTCTCAACCTTGGCCTTTGTAATCAATGGTTCTACAAACCGCTTTAACGCTTTGGCTTTTGCCACTGTAGTATTGATTCTTTTATGTTCAATTAAGGAAGAAGCCATATTGGCCAACATTGCTTTTCTATGCGCTGCCTTTCTACCTAAGTGATTGAATTTTTTTCCGTGTCTCATCTTCTATTTTTATCATCTTGCTACCAAATCCCAGTAATTAGCGGGAGAGCAAAATATGATTACTAATCTTTATCTAATTTATATTTTGCCAAATCCATACCAAATTGAAGTCCTTTGTTGATTACCAACTCTTCCAATTCAGTCAAGGATTTTTTACCGAAGTTTCTAAACTTCATTAAGTCGTTCTTATTGAAAGAAACCAAATCCCCTAAGGTATCGACTTCTGCTGCTTTCAAACAGTTCAACGCACGTACGGATAGATCCATATCCACCAATTTGGTCTTTAACAACTGGCGCATGTGCAAGGATTCCTCATCGTAGGTTTCCGTTTGGGCAATTTCGTCCGCTTCTAAGGTAATGCGCTCATCGGAGAACAACATAAAGTGGTGTATCAAAACCTTGGCTGCTTCCGTCAATGCATCTTTAGGATGTATGGAACCATCGGTTACGATTTCAAAAACCAATTTTTCATAATCGGTCTTTTGCTCTACCCTAAAGTTCTCAATGCTGTACTTTACATTTTTTATAGGCGTATACACGGAATCAACGGCAATGCTCCCAAGTGGTGCATTGGATTTTTTGTTTTCTTCCGCAGGTACATAACCACGACCTTTTTCAATAATAATTTCCATATTGATGGCCACTTTGGAATCCATATTACAGATAACCAAATCTGGGTTCAATACTTGGTAACCAGAAATGAATTTCTGGAAGTCACCGGCCGTTAATTGGCTTTTACCACTTACGGAAATGGAAACCGTTTCTGTCTCAACATCTTCTATCTGTCTTTTGAACCTTACTTGTTTTAGGTTCAAAATCATTTCGGTAACGTCTTCTACAACACCGGGGATCACGGAAAACTCGTGCTCCACTCCGTCCATTCTTACCGAGGTTATTGCAAAACCTTCCAAGGAGGAAAGTAATACTCTACGCAATGCGTTCCCAACAGTTAATCCATAACCAGGTTCCAAGGGGCGAAATTCAAATTTCCCCTCGAAATCTGTTGAGTCAATCATTATAACTTTATCGGGCTTCTGAAAATTTAGTAATGCCATGTGGATTAGTGTTGTTTTTATTTAGAATATAACTCGACGATCAATTGCTCTTTGATGTTCTCTGGAATCTGAAGTCTTTCTGGAACGGCTATAAAAGTACCTTCCTTCTTCTCACTGTTCCAAGTAATCCACTCATATACACTGCTATTGTTGTCCAATGAATCATTGATAGCTTGTACCGATTTGGATTTTTCCCTAACACCAACAACGTCACCGGCTTTTAAGGAGTAAGATGGTATGTTGACCAACTCCCCATTGACCGTAATGTGTCTGTGCGATACCAGTTGTCTTGCACCTCTCCTTGAAGGGGAAATGCCCATTCTGTAAACCACGTTGTCCAAACGGCATTCACAAAGTTGTAAAAGCACTTCACCGGTTACACCATCTTTTCTTTTGGCATTAGCGAACAGGTTTCTAAACTGACGCTCCAAAATACCATAGGTGTACTTGGCTTTTTGCTTCTCCATTAACTGGATTGCATATTCTGATTTTTTACCACGGCGACGGTTGTTACCGTGCTGACCCGGAGGGTAATTCTTTTTTTCGAAGGCCTTGTCGTCCCCGAATATCGCTTCACCGAATTTACGGGCGATTTTTGATTTTGGTCCTGTATATCTTGCCATCTTCTTGTTTTAGGAAAGTGTGATTATGAATTAAGGCTTATCCTTCGATAATCTATAGTACACCTTCAGTGAAAATCCGCCTAAGCGAACCGTTATGATTAATTAAACTCTTCTTCTTTTAGGTGGTCTACAACCGTTGTGCGGCATTGGCGTTACATCAATGATTTCCGTAACTTCAATCCCTGAGTTGTGTAAGGTCCTAATTGCGGACTCCCTACCATTACCTGGTCCTTTTACATAGACCTTTACTTTACGCAGTCCTGCTTCATGGGCAACCTTGGCACAATCCTCCGCCGCTACTTGGGCAGCATATGGCGTGTTCTTTTTAGAACCCCTGAACCCCTGCTTTCCCGCAGAAGACCAAGAGATAACATCACCCTTCTTATTGGTCAAAGAAATAATGATGTTGTTAAAAGATGCCGTAATATGTGCTTCCCCGTTGGAATCAACGACTACTTTGCGCTTTTTTGTTGCTTTGCTATTTGCCTTTGCCATATTCTTAGTTTGTAGTTGTTAGTGTATAGTTGTTAGAATCCTAAACATTGCTATTTCAAACAGATTCATCTAACAGCAGACTACCAATGACTATTTATTATTTAGTCGCCTTTTTCTTGTTGGCAACCGTTTTACGTTTTCCTTTTCTTGTCCTAGAGTTGTTCTTGGTACGTTGCCCCCTTAAAGGCAATCCAGATCTGTGGCGGATACCTCGGTAACAGCCTATGTCCATCAAACGTTTGATGTTCAACTGCGTTTCTGAACGAAGCTCACCTTCAATAGTGTATGAAGCTACGGCATCACGAATCTTACCTATTTCATCGTCATTCCACTCCGTGACCTTTTTATCCTCACTAACGCCGGATTTCTCTAAAATCTCTTTGGCACGGCTCTTACCTACTCCGAAGATATAAGTAAGTGCAATTACACCACGCTTTTGTTTTGGTATGTCTACCCCTGCAATTCTAGCCATAACTACCCTTGTCTTTGTTTAAATCTAGGATTCTTTTTGTTGATTACGTATAATCTGCCTTTTCTGCGAACAATCTTGCAGTCAGCACTTCTTTTCTTTATTGATGCTCTTACCTTCATCTTAGTATCTATATGTAATTCTTGCTTTGGTCAAATCATAAGGGCTCATTTCAAGTTTAACCTTGTCCCCTGGAAGTAGCTTAATGTAGTGCATACGCATCTTTCCAGAGATATGAGCAGTCACCACGTGACCGTTCTCCAATTCAACACGAAACATTGCATTTGACAATGCTTCGATTATTGATCCATCTTGTTCTATTGCTGGCTGCTTTGCCATATTACTTAGTTATTTGTTGTTCGTTGTTGGTTTCCAGTGATACCCTATTGTCATCATACTACTGACAACCATCAACAGCAAACTAATTTTATGCTACTTTCCTATTTTTCCCGGTTTTCATCAAACCGTCGTAATGCCTATTTAACAAATACGAATTCACTTGTTGTACGGTATCAATGGCAACCCCTACCATAATCAATAAAGAGGTACCTCCGTAAAACAATGCCCATCCCGCTTGCACGTCCATCAACTTGACCACAACAGCTGGCAATACTGCCAACAATGCCAAGAAAACAGAACCTGGGAAGGTTATCAATGACATGATTTTATCCAAATAATCACCGGTTTCCTTACCGGGTCTAATACCAGGAATAAACCCACCACTTCTTTTTAAATCGTCCGCCATTTTGTTCGTAGGAACAGTAATGGCCGTATAGAAATAGGTAAAAATGATAATCAGGACAGCAAACAAAATATTATAAGCCAAGCCAAATATATCCGAAAAATTTACCTGCATCCATTGTCCAAAAGCCGTATCCTTCACAAAACCTGCACTACCTATAAGTCCGGGAACGAACATAATAGCCTGTGCAAAGATTATCGGCATTACACCAGAGGCGTTCAACTTTAACGGAATGTACTGACGCGAGCCCATTACGTTTTTCTCATATCCTCCAGAAGCCGTCCTTCTGGCATATTGTACCGGTATCTGACGGATAGCCATTACCAAAAGTACACTGGCCAAAATTACCAAGAACCAAATAATCAACTCGATTAAGATGAACATTAACCCACCGGTATTGTTGGTTGTTCTTGAAACAAATTCCTGAACAAAGGATTGTGGCATTGTAGCTATAATACCGATCATGATCAGTAAGGAAATACCGTTACCAATACCTTTATCGGTAATCTTCTCGCCCAGCCACATCGCAAAGACACAACCTGTAACCAAAATGATTACTGCCGGCACGATAAAATTCAAACCTTTACCTAAGATAAATGCACTATCTGGAACCCCTAAAGCACCTAAACCATACAAATATGCCGGTGCTTGAACGATACAAATGGCGATCGTCAACCAACGGGTAATCTGGTTTTTGGTTTTTCTTCCGCTCTCCCCTTCTTTATCCAATTTCTGCAAATACGGAATAGCGATACTCATTAACTGCACTACAATGGATGCAGAGATGTAAGGCATGATCCCCAAAGCAAAAACAGAAGCATTGGCAAATGCACCGCCGGTAAACGCGTTTAAAATTCCCAAAATACCATCTCCTGCATTTGCAGAAAGACTGGCCAATTGAGCTGTATCAATACCTGGAAGCACTACTTGCGCGCCAAAACGGTAGACAAGCAATAAGAGCAACGTCATTAAAATACGTTCCCTCAATTCTTGAATTTTCCAAATATTGGATATAGTCTCAATAAACTTCTTCATAATATACCAGTATTATAAACTTATTGCTTCACCACCTGCTGCCTCAATAGCCGCTTTGGCAGAAGCACTAAATTTATGGGCCGAAACCTTTAGTTTGGCTTTTAATTCGCCGTCACCTAAAATCTTTACCAATTCATTTTTTCTAACCAATCTGTTTTCCACCAAAACATCAAAAGAGATATCCCCTTTAATTTTTTTGCTGTCTACCAAGGTTTGCAATTTATCCAAATTGATCGCTTGGTATTCTTTACGATTGATATTTTTAAAACCAAATTTTGGAACACGTCTTTGCAAAGGCATTTGACCACCCTCAAATCCGATTTTCTTGGAATAACCCGATCTTGACTTAGCTCCTTTATGTCCTCTTGCAGCAGTACCGCCTTTCCCTGAACCCTGTCCACGGCCAAGACGTTTACCATCTCGGTTTACTGCTCCTTCTGCTGGTTTTAGATTACTTAAATCCATCTTATTGTTGCTTTAAGCTTCCTCTGTGGAAACCAAGTGTTCTACTTTTTTTATCATCCCTAGGATATTTGGCGTTGCATCGTGTTCCACAACATGTCCAATTTTCCTTAGTCCCAAAGCCTCAAGAGTCCTTTTCTGGTTCTGAGGTCTCTTAATGGCACTCTTTAATTGTTTCACCTTAATCTTCGCCATCACTTATTATCCTTTAAAAACTTTTTCTAAACTAACGCCTCTTTCTTTAGCTACCGTTCCTGCATCCCTCAATTGTAATAAAGCATCAAAAGTTGCTTTTACCACGTTATGCGGGTTAGAGGAACCTTGGGATTTTGAAAGTACATCATGCACCCCAACCGCTTCAAGTACCGCACGTACGGCTCCACCTGCGATTACCCCTGTACCTTGTGATGCAGGCTTTATAAATACCCTAGCACCACCAAATTTTCCTTTTTGCTCATGGGGCAAAGTAGCTTTGGTCAAAGGAATCCTCACCAAATTTTTCTTAGCATCCTCAATAGCTTTGGCTATTGCCGTAGCTACCTCTTTGGATTTACCAAGGCCATGGCCTACAACACCGTTCTCATCACCAACAACAACAATTGCGGAAAAACCAAAAGCCCTACCACCTTTTGTTACTTTGGTAACACGTTGTACACCAACAAGTCTGTCCTTTAATTCTAAACCGCCCGGTTTAACTATTTCTACGTTTTTATAATTCTGGTACATATTGATTTAGAATTTTAGTCCTGCTTCTCTGGCACCTTCTGCCAATGATTTTACTCTACCATGATATAAGTTTCCACCCCTGTCAAAAGCAACGGTTTCTACCCCTGCATTTTTAGCTTTCTCTGCAATGGCTTTACCAACTGCATTGGCAACCTCGGTCTTGGTTCCCTTGGCATCAATATCTTTATCCCTAGAAGATGCGGCCGCCAATGTTTTTCCATTAACGTCATCTATCAATTGGGCATATATTTCTTTATTACTTCGGAATACAGACAAACGAGGTCTTGTTTCTGTTCCAGCAGAAATCTTTCTAATCCTCCTTCTGATTCGTAATCTTCTATTGGTTTTGGACAATCCCATAATTCCTTATTATTAAGCTGATTTACCTGCTTTTCTTCTGATTTGCTCCCCAACGAACCTGATCCCTTTTCCTTTGTAAGGTTCCGGCTTGCGGAAAGCTCTGATTTTTGCCGCTACTTGGCCTACTAGTTGTTTATCGTGGGAAGTTAACTTCACGATAGGATTTTTACCTTTCTCAGAGATTGTTTCGATCTTCACCTCTGGCGCAACATCCATTACAATATTGTGAGAGAAACCTAAGGCCAAATCCAATTTTTGTCCTTGGTTGCTTGCCCTGTAACCAACACCTACTAACTCCAATTCTTTGGTCCATCCTTTGGAAACCCCTTCTACCATATTCAAAAACAAAGACCTATACAATCCATGTTTTGACTTGCTCTCTTTGGAATCCGATGGTCTTTTGACCATAATGTTTCCATCTTCCATAGCTACTTCTACCGCAGAAAATTCTTGTGTCAACTCTCCTAGCTTACCTTTAACGGTAACCACGCCTTCGTTGATTTCTACAGTAACTCCTTCTGGAACTGAAATTGGATTATTACCTATTCTAGACATTTCCTAAACTTTACTCTTTATTAATATACGTAGCACAATACTTCACCACCTACGTTCTCCAGCTTGGCCTGCTTGCTTGTCATTACCCCATGCGAGGTGGAGACAATGGCTACACCTAAACCGTTCAATACCCTTGGTAAGTCTTCCATACCGGTGTATTTTCTAAGACCAGGCTTACTCACACGCTGTAATTTTTTAATTACCGGCGCCTTTGTAAACTTATCGTATTTCAAAGCTATCTTGATATTTCCCTGTACGGAGTCATCTTCAAATTTGTAGCTAAGGATGTATCCCTGGTCAAACAAAATTTTTGTCATCTCCTTTTTAAGGTTGGATGCCGGAATACTCACGACTCTATGACCAGCTCTACTGGCATTACGAATTCGCGTTAAATAATCTGATATTGGATCTGTAAGCATTTCTACTACTCTTTAATTCTGTTTACCAACTTGCTTTTTTCACACCAGGTATCAATCCTTGGTTGGCCATTTCCCTAAACGTAACCCTAGATAAACCAAACGTTCTCATATACCCTCTTGGTCTACCCGTTAACTTACAACGGTTGCGCATTCTTACCGGAGAAGCATTCTTAGGAAGCTTTTGTAAAGCCTCATAATCGCCTGCTTCTTTTAAAGCTTTGCGCTTCGCTGCATATTTTGCTACTGTTTTTGCCCTTTTTCTTTCACGGGCTTTCATTGATTCTTTAGCCATACTTATTTTTTAAAGGGAATCCCTAATTGGGTTAACAATGATTTTGCTTCTTTATCTGTCTCGGCAGAAGTCACAAAAGTGATGTCCATACCGTTGATTCTGTTTATCCTATCGATATTGATTTCAGGAAAGATAATCTGCTCGGTAACCCCTAAGCTGTAATTTCCCCTACCGTCAAATCCTGTTGCTCGTACACCTTGGAAATCACGTACCCTTGGAAGTGCCATAGTAATCAAACGGTCCAAGAACTCATACATGCGCTCCCCACGTAGGGTTACTTTGGCCCCAATGGGCATCCCTTTTCGAAGTTTGAACGCAGCAACGTCTTTTTTGGACATTGTAGCTACCGCTTTTTGACCGGTAATATTGCTCAATTCTTCCACGGCGTGGTCGATTAATTTTTTGTCGGCTACCGCTGCACCAACACCTCTACTTACTACAATTTTCTGTAGTTTAGGCACCTGCATCACGTTTTTATAACCAAACTCTTCTGAAAGCGCTTTGATAACACGCTCCTTATACTCTTGCTTTAATCTTGGAATGTAACTCATAACTAGATTATTTCACCGGATTTTTTAGAAACCCTTACTTTTTTACCATCTCTAACTTCATAACCAACCCTTGCTGCTTCCCCTTTGGAATCAACAAGTGCCAAATTTGAAATATGGATAGGCGCTTCTTTCTTTACTATACCACCTTGGGGATTGTTGGCACTTGGCTTTTCATGCTTGGAAACCAAATTAGTACCTTCTACGATGGCCTTATTCTTTTCCGCATCAACCCGGACTACCTTACCTTCAGAACCTTTATGGTCCCCTGCGGTAACCCTAACCGTGTCCCCTGTTTTTATTTTCAACTTTATCATCTCTGTCAAATTCAAGCTCAAGTTTCAAATTCAAAAAATCCCATCCGGTATTCTATAGAATCTTGATTCCTGTTTCTTTTATCTTATCTAATTTAAAGTACCTCTGGTGCCAATGAAACAATTTTCATGAACTGTTTATCACGCAACTCCCTGGCTACAGGTCCAAAAACCCTTGTCCCTCTCATTTCACCTGTAGGATTAAGCAAAACACAGGCGTTATCATCAAAACGGATATACGATCCATCTGGTCTTCTCACCTCTTTTTTGGTTCTGACCACAACAGCTGTGGAAACTGAACCTTTCTTTACCCCACCATTTGGTGTAGCTTCTTTTACGGTAACCACAATTTTGTCACCTACAGAAGCATATCTTCTTTTTGTTCCTCCAAGAACACGAATAGTAAGTACCTCTTTAGCACCTGTATTATCCGCAACCTTTAATCTAGATTCTTGCTGTAACATAATTATTTAGCTCTTTCAAGGATTTCTACCAACCTCCAACACTTGGTCTTACTCAATGGTCGGGTTTCCATAATTTTTACGGTATCGCCTTCGTTGCAGTCATTCTTTTCATCATGAGCAACATACTTCTTGGTCTTCAAAACGAATTTACCGTACATAGGATGCTTAACACGTTTCACCTCCGCAACAACAATGGATTTTTCCATTTTGTTACTGGTTACTACGCCAATCCTTTCTTTTCTTAAATTTCTTGCTGTTTCTTCCATAAGGCCGAACCCGTTATTGTAATTCCCTTTTAGTTAACTCTGTTGCCAATCTCGCCACCGTTCTTCTGGTCTTTCTAATCTGCATAGGATTCTCTAGGGGTGTCACTGCGTGCGCCACTTTTAAATCTGCATGTTCCTTTTTGATTTCAGTCAATTTCTGCTGAAGCTCCTCAACCGATAGTTCTTTTATTTCTGCTTGTTTCATCTCTTATCAGTTTTTTAAGCTGCTTCGTAATCCCTGGCAACTATGAATTTTGTCTTTACTGGTAATTTTTGTGCTGCCAAGCGTAACGCTTCTTTAGCAATATCATGTGGCACACCGGCAACCTCGAACATTATACGTCCTGGTTTTACAACTGCCACGAAATATTCCGGAGCACCCTTACCTTTACCCATCCTTACCTCTAGAGGTTTCTTTGTGATAGGCTTGTCCGGGAAAATTTTTATCCACAACTGTCCTTGCCTTTTCATATACCTAGTAGCAGCAATACGGGCAGCTTCTATCTGACGGGAAGTAATAAAATGGGAGTCCAATGATTTGATACCAAACATTCCGTTGGAAAGCAGGTGACCTCTTTGTGAATTCCCTTTCATACGTCCCTTCTGGGCTTTACGAAATTTTGTTCTTTTCGGCTGTAACATCTTACCTTTTCTTTACCTTAATTATTTTCTACGACGTTGTTGTCTTTTTCCACCATCGTTCTTACCACCTTTATTACCTGTGGAAAGACCTACTAAAGGAGACAATTCACGCTTACCATATACCTCACCTTTCATAATCCACACCTTGATCCCTAATCTTCCGTAGGTGGTGTGTGCTTCTACCAATGCATAATCGATATCCGCCCTGAAAGTCGATAATGGAATCCTACCGTCTTTATATGATTCTGAACGTGCCATTTCCGCACCGTTCAAACGACCTGAAATCTGAATTTTAATCCCTTCTGCGTTCATACGCATCGCTGCTGCGACAGCCATTTTTATGGCCCTTCTGTAAGAGATTCTGCTTTCAATCTGGCGCGCTACACTGGCAGCAACCAAATGTGCATCTACTTCTGGTCTTTTTATTTCATGGATGTTGATCTGTACCTCTTTATTGGTAATCTTTTTCAACTCCTCTTTCAACTTATCAACTTCTTGGCCCCCTTTACCGATAATGATACCCGGTCTAGCCGTAGTTATCGTAATCGTAATCAATTTTAAGGTACGCTCAATAATTACCCTAGAAACACTAGCTTTTGCCAAACGTGCATGGATGTACTTTCTGATCTTGTCATCCTCAGCCAATTTATCCCCATAATCGTTTCCGCCATACCAGTTAGATTCCCATCCCCTGATGATTCCTAAGCGATTTCCTATCGGATTGGTTTTCTGTCCCATATTATGCGTTAGCTTCTGTGTTAGTGTTAGCACCCAAAACCATGGTTACGTGGTTTGAGCGTTTTCTTATTCTATGCGCCCTTCCTTGGGGTGCAGGTCTCAATCTCTTTAACATTGTACCACCATCTACACGAATTTCCTTTACGAACAGATTCGCGTCCTCGATACTGGCATCTTCATTTTTAGCTTCCCAATTGGCAATTGCCGATAACAACAATTTTTCCAGTTTTCTTGAAGCTTCCTTCTGGCTAAATCTTAAAATAGCCAAGGCCATTTCAACATTCTTACCTCTAACCAAGTCAGCGACCAACCTCATTTTTCGAGGTGATGTAGGGCAGTTGTTCAAACTGGCAAAAGCCATTTCCCGTTTTTCTGCCTTGATTCTTTCAGCCATTTGTTTTTTTCGAACTCCCATAGCTTACTTTTTTCCTTTGTTTTTAGCACCTGCATGCCCTCTAAACGAACGTGTTGGTGAAAATTCCCCTAATTTATGGCCCACCATATTCTCGGTGACATATACTGGTACAAATTGTCTGCCGTTATGCACGGCTATTGTCTCCCCTACAAAATCCGGAGTAATCATTGATGCTCGTGACCATGTTTTGATTACGGTCTTTTTACCAGCATCCTTATTCTGTAGGACTTTCTTTTCTAAACTATGATGAACGTAAGGTCCTTTTTTTAATGAACGTGCCATGTGCTTTTTCTTTTATTTCTTTCTACGTTCTATGATATATCTATTGCTATCCTTGGTTTTGGAACGCGTTCTAAATCCTTTGGCAGGAATACCGTTCTTAGACCTTGGGTGTCCACCGGAAGCGCGACCTTCACCACCACCCATTGGGTGATCTACTGGGTTCATCACTACTGGTCTTGTTCTTGGTCTTCTACCCAACCATCTGCTTCTACCGGCTTTACCTGAGACCAACAATTGGTGGTCAGAGTTGGAAACCGCTCCTATTGTTGCCAAACAATTGGCCAATATAAGTCTAGTCTCACCAGAAGGAAGCTTTACGGTTACGAACTTTCCGTCTTTTGCCATAAGTTGTGCAAAAGTACCTGCACTCCTTGCCATAACGGCTCCTTGTCCGGGACGAAGTTCGATACAGGAAATTATGGTTCCCAGTGGAATATTCTTAAGCATAAGCGCATTCCCAATTTCTGGGGCAGCGTTGTCGCCGGATTCCAATTTTTGACCTACTTGAAGACCATTCTGGGCCACTACATAGCGTTTTTCACCATCCTTATATTCCAAAAGCGCGATGAAAGCAGTTCTGTTAGGATCGTATTGTATGGATTTAACTTCAGCTGCAACACCTTGTTTATCCCTTTTAAAATCGATAACACGATACCTTCTTTTATGACCACCACCTCTATGGCTTACGGTCATCTTTCCTTGACTGTTTCTACCTCCCGACTTTTTTAACGGAGCAAGCAAGCTTTTCTCCGGCTTATCAGTAGTAATGGCGTCAAATCCGTTTACTACTCTAAAACGCTGTCCGGGAGTGATTGGTTTTAATTTTCTAACTGACATTACTAGTCTTTATAGATTACTGTAAAAATCAATGATATCTCCTTCTGCAACATCGACTATTGCCTTTTTACGGGCATTCGTCTTACCATGTTGTATTCCTGTTTTGGTGTACCTTGTCTTTCGCTCTGGACCATAATTCATAGTCCTCACTTTTTCAACGGTAACACCATAAGCAGTTTCTACGGCTTCTTTGATCTGTAATTTGTTGGCCTTTGGGTCAACATAGAAACCATAACGATTGAAAAGCTCGCTATCCGCGGTCATCTTTTCTGTTATTATAGGCTTTATCAACACACTCATGTCCTATTTATTTAGCTAGATTAGCTTGTATACCTTCTATCGCGCTTTCCGTTAAGACAAGACTCTTGGCATTAAGTATTTTATAAGTACTTAATTCTGAGTTTCTTAGAACTTCAGAGCCTTTAAAATTTCGCGACGACAAATATACATTATTATCGTTGTCACCCAAGATGATCAACGACTTTTTGTTTTCTATACCCAAAGCACTTAAAACTCCGATAAAATCCTTTGTTTTTGGAGCCTCAAAACCAAAATCCTCAACAACGACCAACGCCTTGTCCAAAGACTTTTGACTTAACGCCGATTTACGTGCCAAACGTTTCACGTTCTTATTCAGTTTTTGGGTGTAGTCCTTTGGCCTAGGGCCAAAAATTCTACCACCACCTCTAAAAACAGGGGATTTAATACTACCGGCCCTTGCGGTACCCGTACCTTTCTGCTTCTTTATCTTTCTAGTACTACCTGCAATCTCAGCTCTTTCCTTTGCTTTGTGCGTACCTTGTCTCTGATGTGCCAAATACTGCTTAACATCCAAGTAAATGGCGTGCTCATTTGGCTCTATACCGAATACGTCTTTGGAAAGCTCTACCTTCCTACCCGTATCTTTTCCTTTAATATCTAAAACTGCTACCTTCATTCCCTTACTTTTCTACGGTTACGTAAGCATTTTTATGACCAGGTACCGCTCCTTTGACAACAATTAAGTTTTTCTCTGGAACAACCTTAAGAACCCTTAGGTTTTGTACGGTTACACGATCTCCACCCATTCTACCGGCCATTTTCATTCCTTTGAAAACCCTAGCTGGGTACGAAGCCGCACCAATGGAACCTGGAGCCCTTAACCTATTGTGCTGTCCGTGTGTAGCTTGTCCAACACCGGCAAAACCATGTCTTTTAACAACACCCTGGAAGCCTTTACCTTTGGATGTACCAATAACATCAACAAACTCACCTTCTCTAAAAAGGTCAACACCAACGGTATCACCTAATTTAAATTCACCTTCAAAATCACGGAACTCAACGACCTTTTTCTTGGGAGAAGCGCCTGCTTTTTTAACATGGCCCATTTCGGCCTTGTTTGCACGCTTTTCTGCCTTGTCATCGAAACCTAATTGAAGGGCACTATACCCGTCTACCTCTTCGGTTCTGACTTGGGTAACGACACATGGTCCAGCTTGAATGACGGTACATGGAATATTCTTCCCGTTTTCGTCAAAGATGCTGGTCATGCCGATTTTCTTTCCTATTAACCCAGACATTTCGTTATTATTAATTGTTTTAATCCTCTGTTTGCCAATTTAATGGCATTAAAAAAGGGTCAAGAAAATCCTCTGACCCAGATTTTTTTCTTTCACCGTTTTTCCCTCGCACGCAGCTCAGGACATGTATCCCTTGATTCTAAGGGCGTGCAAATTTACACTTTTATTTCGACTTCCACACCACTTGGCAACTCTAATTTCATTAAAGCGTCAATTGTTTTGGAAGAAGAGCTGTAAATATCCAACAACCTCTTGTAAGAACTTAGTTGGAACTGCTCTCTTGATTTCTTGTTCACGTGAGGTGAACGCAACACTGTAAATATCTTCTTGTGCGTTGGCAAAGGAATTGGACCCGTTACCACAGCACCCGTTGTCTTTACGGTCTTTACGATTTTTTCAGCAGATTTATCCACCAAATTATGATCGTAGGACTTCAATTTTATTCTGATTTTTTGACTCATTGTTCTACAATTTAAGCTGGTGCACCCACAGCTGCTTTAATAACTTCTTCTGAAATATTGCTTGGTGTTTCTGCATAATGCGAGAATTCCATAGTTGATGTTGCCCTACCTGATGACAATGTCCTTAACGAGGTTACATACCCGAACATTTCAGATAACGGAACCGTAGCCTTGATAACCTTGGCACCGGCCCTGTCAGACATATCACTTACTTGACCACGTCTTCTGTTCAAATCACCTACAATATCACCCATGTTTTCTTCAGGTGTCAATACCTCCAACTTCATTATAGGCTCCATAATCACGGCTTTAGCAGCTTTGGCAGCGGCTTTATACCCCATTTTGGCAGCCAACTCAAACGAAAGTTGATCAGAATCCACATCATGGTAAGAACCATCTCTAAGCACCACTTTCATGGCATCCATTTCATAACCTGCAAGAGGACCGTTTTTCATGGCCATTTTGAATCCTTTCTCGACCGATGGGATAAATTCCTTTGGAACGTTACCACCCTTGATTACGGAAACAAATTCTAGACCCGTCTTACCTTCTTCCGCAGGCTCCAACGTAAATACGATATCGGCAAATTTACCACGACCACCGGACTGCTTCTTATACACTTCCCTGTGATCCGCTTTTTGCGTAATAGCCTCTTTGTATTCTACCTGAGGCTGTCCTTGATTTACGTCTACTTTAAATTCGCGACGCAATCTGTCTACAATAATATCCAAGTGAAGCTCACCCATACCGGATATAATGGTCTGGCCGGAAGCTTCATCTGTTTTTACCTGGAACGTTGGATCTTCCTCGGCAAGTTTACCTAACGCCATACCCAACTTATCAACATCTGCCTTGGTTTTAGGCTCAACCGCAATACCGATTACCGGATCAGGGAAGTCCATACTTTCCAAAACAATAGGATGCTTTTCATCGGACATGGTATCCCCAGTCTTGATGTCTTTAAAACCTACTGCTGCGCCAATATCACCTGCCTCGATAAAATCGATGGCATTTTGTTTATTGGAATGCATCTGGTAGATACGCGAGATACGTTCTTTTTTACCGGAACGGTTATTCAATATATAGGAACCGGCATCCAAACGCCCTGAATAGGTTCTAAAGAAAGCCAAACGACCTACAAATGGGTCCGTAGCAATTTTAAATGCCAAAGCAGCAAAAGGTTCTTTTACATCTGGTTTTCTCGTAATTTCCTCTCCATTATCTGGATTGGTACCTACAATATCATCCTTATCCATTGGGGAAGGCAAATACCTACATACGGCATCCAATAAGAACTGAACCCCTTTATTCTTAAAGGAAGAACCGCAAATCATTGGGATAATCGCCCTATCCATAACCGCCGCACGTAGTGCCGCGTGTACTTCTTCTTCTGTAATGGAATCTTCATCCTCGAAGAATTTCTCCATCAAGTTTTCATCGTATTCCGCAACCGCTTCAATCAAGGCCCCTCTGTATTCTTTGACTTCCGCCTCCATTTCAGCAGGAATATCAACTACATCAAAAGTTGACCCAAAGCCTTCTTCATGCCATACGATGGCCCTGTTTTTGGCCAAATCAACAATACCTCTAAAGTCCGCTTCATCACCAATTGGAAGTACAATTGGAACAGCATTGGAACCCAACATATCCTTAACTTGCTTACAGACCATAAGGAAGTTAGAACCTTGCCTATCCATTTTGTTCACAAACCCAATACGTGGTACTTTATAGTTATCCGCTAGTCTCCAGTTAGTTTCGGACTGTGGCTCCACACCATCTACCGCACTAAATAAGAACACCAATCCATCCAATACACGTAAAGAACGGTTTACCTCTACGGTAAAATCCACGTGACCGGGGGTATCGATAATATTAAAATGGTAGCCTTTAGCATCTGCAGTGGGCTTTCCATTTTCCGTAGGAAACTCCCATGTACAAGTAGTTGCCGCAGAAGTAATCGTAATACCACGCTCCTGCTCTTGTTCCATCCAGTCCATGGTAGCCGCACCATCGTGCACCTCACCTATCTTATGACTGACACCTGTATAGAACAATATACGCTCCGTAGTAGTGGTTTTTCCAGCATCAATATGCGCTGCAATACCTATATTTCTTGTATATTTTAAATCTCTTGCCATTTCGCTTTTTAGAATCTAAAGTGGGAAAATGCTTTATTTGCTTCGGCCATCTTGTGTGTATCCACACGCTTCTTGACCGCAGCGCCTTCTTCCTTTGCAGCCGCTAAAACCTCTGCCGCCAACTTTTGCGCCATGGATTTCTCATTACGTTTGCGCGCATACAGGATCAACCACTTCATAGCGGTTGAAATTTTTCTGTCCGGACGAATCTGCATTGGGATTTGAAACGTAGCTCCGCCAACCCTTCTACTTCTAACCTCTACATGCGGCATTACATTGGATAATGCATCTTTCCAAAGGTCAAGGGCTGTCTTTTCTTCGTTCGTATTTTTTTCTTCTACGATATCTATGGCATCGTAAAACACTTTAAAGGCAACGGATTTCTTTCCGTCCCACATCATCATATTAACAAAACGTGTCACCAATTGGTCCCCAAATCTTGGATCTGGAAGTAATGGTCTTTTCTTTGCCTGTCTTTTTCTCATCGTTTCTTTCTAAAAGTTCTTTAAATTAACTTTTTGGTCTTTTAGCACCGTATTTAGATCTACGTTGGGTACGTCCTGCGACACCTGCAGTGTCCAAAGCTCCCCTAACAATGTGATATCTAACTCCTGGCAAATCTTTAACCCTTCCGCCTCTAACCAATACTATCGAGTGCTCTTGGAGGTTATGTCCTTCTCCGGGTATGTATGCGTTCACTTCCTTACCGTTGGTCAACCTTACCCTTGCAACTTTACGCATTGCAGAGTTTGGTTTTTTTGGTGTGGTAGTGTAAACACGCGTACAAACACCCCGTCTTTGGGGACAAGAATCCAAAGCAGCCGATTTACTCTTCTTGGTAATTGTGGCCCTTCCTTTTCTTACTAATTGTGAAATTGTTGGCATTACATCTTTATTATTAAAATAGAAACCCCATTTTTTGGGGCTGCAAATGTAGGGATAATTCCTTAGTATTCAAATGGCCCACGATTTATTTTTATAGGGAACAAATGCCATGAAATATGAATGACCCAAAATAGTCAAGAAATTTCCTAGACCTATGAAGGAAAAATAAGCTAAAATTCAGTTAAAAAAAACCTCAGTCGATAAAATCCAACAAGCCAAGCCAGTCCTAGCAGAAATTGCTAGATTATCAATTCATGATGACAAGAATTACCACAACCACAATATTACCGGCCTATTTTGATATTAAATAAATTTTATACCATAATGTGAAGTTTTTGTGAAAATTCCTTGGATTATTAACATAGAATTAGGAGTTTAGCTGCTTAGCTAATTCAAATTACTTAAAAATGAGAACAAGACTTAATGGAATCTTAACGCTTTTTATGGCGTTTCTCGTGCATTTTGCATTTGCACAGGACAAAACGATTTCAGGTACGGTTACAGACCCAGATGGTCTGCCGTTGCCTGGGGTTAATATTGTCGTTGAAGGTACCTCTAATGGTACCCAAACGGATTTTGATGGATTGTACTCCATCACCGCTAGTCCGGGTCAAACCCTACTATTCAGTTACATTGGACAGAAAGATGTTCGACGGACTGTTGGGGCGGAGGCAGTGATCAATGTACAAATGCAAGAGGATGCGCAAGCTCTTGATGAAGTGGTTGTAACCGCCTTAGGTATTAAAAGGGAAAAGAAAGCGTTAGGTTACGCAGTATCAGAGGTTGGCCAAGAATCTTTGGAAAGTAGGTCAACAGGAGATGTTGGTAGAGTCCTAAATGGTAAAGTAGCTGGATTACAGATTACCAACCAAAGTGGTTTGGCGGGTTCGGGCACGAACGTGGTAATTCGTGGTTTGAGTTCCTTTAGCGGAAGTAACCAAGCACTTTTTATTGTAGATGGCGTGCCATTCAATGCAGGCACAAATGCAGTATCTTCATCGACGAACAATAACGATAACAGGAACAGTTTTCTAGAAGGGAATTCCGGATCCAGTAGATTTTTAGATTTGGATCCGAACTCCATTGAAAGTGTTAACGTACTTAAAGGTTTAGCAGCAGCCAACTTATACGGTTCTTTAGGCCGTAATGGAGTTATTTTAATTACTACCAAGGGAGGTAGTAGTGCCGGAAAAGGTCCTAAGAAAACCGAAATTACGGTTAACAGTTCTTTCTTTTTTGATGAAATTTCCAATTTACCGGAGTACCAAAACGAATTTGGTAACGGGGGTGACCAGTTGTTTCAACCGTTCTTCAGTAATTATGGTTCAAGCTTTAGAAGGGACAACGTGGCCAGTTTTGAAAACGATCCAGGTGTGCGAAATAGTGACCAAACCATTCCGCACCCTTTTTCCCAGTTCGATAGTCAGGCTTTAAGGGATGCTTTTCCAGAATTTCAGAATGCCCGCTTAGCGTATATACCTTATAATAATGTAGAAGGGTTCTTTAGAAGAGGGGGTACCGCATCGACAAATGTAAACTTTAGAAAATCCTCGGAGGATGGTAAAACTTCTTTCAACCTAAACTATGGTAATTTGCAACAGACCGGTTTTACGCCAGGTAACGGGGTAACCAGAAATACGTTTGGCGTAGGAGGTAGAGCGGAACTTAGCAATAAATTTACGGTAAATGGTACCATTAACTTTGCACGCACCAACTTTAGGTCGCCCCCTGTAGCGGCTGCTTTAGGTGGTACTGCTTCCGGCACACAGAGTTCGTCCTTATTTTCAAATTTATTTTTTACTCCTCGTAGTGTGGATTTGTTAGGGCAACCCTTCCAAAACCCGTTAACAGGTGGAAGCGTATTTTATAGAACGGGCAATGATATTCAAAATCCACTATGGACAGCGAACAATGCGGGAGTATCCCAAAGAACCAACCGTATTTTTGGTCAGGCTCAGGTTTCTTATGCCATAAATGATAACTTAAACCTATCCTATAGGGCTGGTTTGGATTTCTCTACGGAGTTCAACACCAACTTCCAAAACCGTGGCGGTATTGATGGTGGGGCCCGTCTGCAAACAGGTATATTGCAAACATTCACCAATGACAATACTATCTTCGACCACAACTTAGTGTTGACCGGTCAATATGAACTGAGCAGTCAGATTGGTTTCAATTTTACTGCTGGTGGTACCACCAGACGTGAATTGTTTGAAAGAAATGGGGCAAATAGTGATGGCCAGCAAGAATTTGGGGTGTTAAGACATTTTAACTTTGCAAATACCTTACCCATTCAGTTAACTACAGAGCGAAATATTGCTGGATTGTATGGCCAAGCTGAAGTCGATTATGACGACTGGATATTTTTAACACTAGCAGGTCGTAACGATTGGGTATCAAACTTTGACATCGCTAATAGAAGTATCTTTTACCCCAGTGCCAGTGTCTCTTTCTTGCCTACCCAAATTATCGATGGCTTAAAGGGTAACGTTTTGAACTATCTTAAAGTTAGAGGTGGTATTGGAACCTCTGCCAACTTTGAAACTCAATCTGCTTTCCCCGTGGCAACCATTGTTAATCAAAATGTGCAGGATTTTCAGGATGACTCCGGAAATAACCTGGTAAGTCAACAACTCGGGGGCACACTTGGTAATCCAAATCTTCAACCTGAGACCTTAAGGGAAATCGAAGTTGGGATCGAATCCAGATGGTGGGACAACCGCATCAATTTGGATGTATCCCTATTTAGTAGGGTAACCAACGATTTGATCATACAACAGCCTCTAGACCCTGCAACAGGTTTCTTACAAACCAACACCAATATTGGTGAGGTTACCAATGATGGTATCGAAGTTGCTTTGGGCGTGGACATCTTCAGAGCCAAAGACTCTGGAGGGTTTAGCTGGAATTCTTCTGTGAATTTCACTGCACTTGACCCTGTGGTCACGGATTTGGGACAAGAGACCGAACAAATTATATATTCCGGTTTTAGTAATTTAGGAAATGCCGCCATTGAAGGAGAGCCTTTGGGTGTGTTATTTGGAACACGTATAGAGCGGGATGATAGTGGCAATTTAATTGTCGATTCCAGGGGAGACTACCAGTCGGCAACTGAGGACGGTATCATTGGAGATCCCAATCCCGACTTTACCGCCAACTTCATAAATACCATCTCCTACAAAAACTTTACGTTAAACTGGCAAATAAATTACCAACAGGGGGGTGATATCTCTTCATCAACTATTGGCTCGCTATTGGCAAGGGGTGTTACCGAGGATACTGTAGATCGATTAGGGTCTTTTATCCTACCGGGGGTTAACGTAACCAGAGACGGTGACGGAAACATAACATCCAGTACACCAAATACTACCCAGATAAGTGGATTTGATCTTTACTTCAGAAACCTCTCTGGATTCTTCGGAAAGCGTGAAGCTGCAGTTTATGATGCCACACACATTCGTTTACAGGAAGCTTCCTTGGCCTATTCGTTGCCACAGAAATTCTTGGACAGAACACCTTTTGGAAATTTGACATTTACAGTTTCTGGACGTAACTTGTTTGTAGAGGCGTTTAATACTCCAGATGGTATTAATTTTGATCCTAATGTTAACGGATTGGGTGTAGGTAACGGATCTGGATTTGACTTTTTGGCAGGACCTGCCTCTAGAAGCTACGGATTTGGGGTTAAGGCAACGTTTTAAAGAACATATCTAAAATTGAAAGAAATGAAAAGAATAATTTATTTAATAGTTGGGTTCGCACTGATTATACAAACGCAGTCCTGTGAATCAACGGAATTGGATATTACAGAAAACCCCAATGCCCTAAGCGCCCCTAATGTAGACGGCCTGTTTATTACCATCCAGGAAAACTTTGTCAGACATATAGCTGGCGGGGGTACCGGGGAAGACTTTTTTGCTGGTGCTGGTGGCGGTCTTGATCAAGATGGAATGGACCTTACCAGAATTGGAAACTTTTTTGGACAATTGTATAATAATCAGCTTCTAGCAGCTGCACAAGATGAAGAATGGGACAATGCCTACAGAGGAGTTCTACAGCAGATTGAGGCTTTGATACCTCTGGCCGAAGAAGAAGGGCTTTCCAGACATGTGGCCATATGTAGGTTTATTCAGGCATATGTTTATACTTCCATGGTTGATTTTTTCGGTGATATTCCGTTCAATGATGCTTTACAGGCGTCAGAAGGTATTTTTGCGCCAACCTTAACTCCGGGAGCCGATGTTTATGCAGCAGCTTTTGGGTTTTTGGATCAAGCGGACGCCAACTTTACCAACGCTACGACTCGGGATCCATTTATTGACTTGTTTTATGACAATGATTTTGATCGCTGGCAATTGGCAACCAACACTCTTCGTTTAAAATTGTTGGCACAGACCCGTTTGGTGGATGCCTCTGCGGAAGGACAGTTCAATGCGATTATCAATAGTGGCAACTACATCCAGGATACGGCCGATGATATGCAATTCCAGTGGGGTACAGGAACTGCTAATCCAGAAACCAGGAATCCGCGATATGTGGACGGGTATTCCGTAACAGGAGCCAATGATTATATTGCCAATTGGTATATGGAACGGATGATGCTGTCCAATGATCCTAGAATTCGTTACATCATTTATCGACAGACCAATGGGGTACCTAGTGCAGATCTTCCCGGCTTGCCTCCAGATGCTGGGCAATTGGGTTGTTCTGTGATTACCAATCCTCCTCCACATTATCTTGCTGGTGGATTTACATTTTGTGCTTTGGACAACGGATATTGGGGACGTGATCATGGAAGTGAAGAGGGGATTCCCGCGGATAACTTTCTACGATCAACCTGGGGCGTTTATCCCTTTGGAGGACGTTTTGATGATTCTCGTTTCACAGGCGGCGGCCTGACAACAGGGGCTCAAGGAGCAGGTATAACTCCGATCCTAACTGCTGGTTTGGTCCAGTTTTTACAAGCTGAAATGGCTATGGCAGCTGGAAATGAAACAGGCGCAGGAATGCTTTTACAACAAGCTATAGCTACCCATATAGATAAAGTTATGAACTCTGGAATTGAAGACCCTGATGCCGATATGTCTTTGGCACCCACTGCGGACAACGTATCTGATTTCTTAGCAGCTGTAGATATGGATTTCCAAAATGCGAATACTATGGGTAGGTGGAATGTATTGGGAGAACAATTTATTTTGGCTAGTGTAGGTTTGGGTATTGATTCCTATAATTTTTATAGAAGATCGAATTTCCCTACCACCTTACAGCCCAATATAAATCAAAATCCGGGTACGTTCATGAATTCATTATTTTACCCTGCAAACTCGGTGAATACGAATAGCAATATTTCCCAAAAATCAAACAATGGTGAATTTGTCTTTTGGGACACCAATGGTACCCCACCTGCTAACTAAAAAATAACATAAAATGAAATATTTTAAATTAATTTTAATTTCTACGCTAGGATTCGTGTTTACGACTTCTTGCGAACCAGATGGAAATGTATTTATAGATGCAACTGATACCTTAGAATCCGGTATAGTTGTAAGAACATTGTCCCTTACGGGAACTGCTTTTGATTTTTTCGATGTCCCAGCGGGCGAACTTGATGTAGACTTTGAAATCCAAGCACCAGAAGGTGATGAAGTCGCCGAGGTACGGATCTTTGGAGATTTCCAAGACAATACTTTTTTCGATTCAGAATTCAATACCAATGGAACCACCGCGGTTGATGAGACCTTGTTGCAAACGATTGCGGCTTCCGAACTGACGGTAGGTCGTTTTGGATTCCCAACGGGAAATTTCTCCTTTACTTACCAAGAATTATTGGATGCCTTGAATCTTCAAAATAACTTGGACACCGTTTTCAATTCTGACCAATTTGTTGTTCGTATTGAGGTCGAATTAACGGACGGAAGGGTATTTTCCAATGATGGGACCAATTCACCTTCTTTGGAAGATGGATTTTTTCTTTCTCCTTTTCGTTATTTTTCAACCATCGTTTGCCCTATTGTGGTAACCGGTGATATCACCATTGAGTTTGAGGACACCTTTGGAGATGGTTGGAACGGTGCTGCAATTGTTGTGGTCAGTGATGGTGAAGAATCTTCCTTTACATTAGATAATGGAGGATCAGGTTCCGTAACTTTCTCCATTCCCGACGCCGTTGCAACACAGAGCTTCTCATTTTCTGGCGGAAGTTTTGACGAGGAAGTGGGTTATGTTATAACTCGGGTTTCCGATGGCAGGGAATTGGCTTCTTTCAGTCCATCTTCTGATGGTCCCCCGGACGGCCCTATAACTTTAGATACCGGTACAAATCCTTGTGTCCGTTAATAGCAAATTGATTAACCTTAAAAAAGAGGCTGCCTTAAAAGGCAGCCTCTTTTTAGTTTAAAATCTATAAGTAGCCTTTCTCTGGAAATAATATTAGTTATTTAATTTCCCCCTTCTTAAAGGATGGTAATTATGAAAGTGATATAGCGACTATTTATGGTATTGCATTTCAAGAATTAGAACCTACCTTTGCTGCCATTATGAAAGACAACCAACTCATCTACGGGATACGAGCTGTTATTGAAGCAATAGAATCTAAAAAAAGTATTAACAAGCTCTTTCTTCAAAAAGGGCTCAAAGGGGATCTCTATAAAAGCCTGGAAACCCTTGTGAGAAAAGAGGGCATTCCGGTTTCTTATGTACCCCATGAAAAATTAGGTCGCCTTACCCCAAATAACCACCAAGGGGCAGTTGCCCAAATTTCCCCCGTGGTATTTCAAAATTTTGAACTACTAATGGAGGCTATTTTAAATAAAAAAGAAGCGCCATTAGTATTGCTTTTGGATCAAGTAACCGATGTTCGCAATTTTGGAGCTATCATCAGAACGGCCTCTTGCGCAGGGGTAGATGCCATAATCGTGCCGTCCGCCGGATCCGCCCCAATTACCAATGATACCATAAAAACATCCGCAGGTGCAGCGTTTACGGTCCCTATAGCTAAAGTAAACCACTTAAAAGACGTCGTTTTCTATTTGCAGGCAAGCAATGTGCAAGTAGTTGGTGCTACGGAAAAAGCGAAGGACACTATTTACCCTATTGATTTTACGGTACCAACGGCAATTGTCATGGGCTCAGAAGAAAAGGGAATATCCCCTTCCTTACTTAAATTATTGGACAAAACGGCCAAGCTCCCTATTATGGGCGATATAGCTTCGTTGAACGTGTCGGTGGCCTGTGGTGTATTCCTATACGAAGCTATTAGGCAACGTATGGGCTAATTCCCAGTCTCTGGTGGGTCTTTTTTATACTGGTAATTAATTTTTATTTGGGGTTCTTCCTCTTTTGGTAATTCGATAAAATTCCCATGTTCATCAAAGTGTTTTAAAAAGTCATCTTCCTCTTCATTATAATCCTCCGCTTCCCATGCGTATTTTTTAGGTTTGGGAATTGGGGTTTTCACTATTTTGGCCAAAATAAGCCCTGTTATAAAGCCGGACAAATGACCCTCCCAGGAGATATTTTCCTCCACCGGAAAAATATACCATAACAGACCGCCATAAATAAATACGGTAGCCAAAGAAAGGGCAATCAATCTATAGTACTTTGTAAAAACCCCTTTAAAAAAAATAAAACTGGCCAGCACATAGATTATTCCGCTGGCACCGATATGATACGAATCCCGTCCTATTGCCCAGGTCAATAAACCGGAAAACAACAGCCCATATAGCAGCACTTTTACGGCGTTTCCCTTGTAAAAGTACGCCAGTGCAAGCGTGAGAATGGCCAAGGGTAAGGTATTGTTATACAAATGTGACAAGGACCCGTGGATAAAAGGGCTAAAAACCACACCTCTAAGTCCTACAAGTGTTCGGGGTTTAATACCAAAACTGTTATAACTCACTCCCAACTCCAACTCCAACCAGAAAACGGTCCAAATTAATAGGACCATAAATAGCGGTGCCAGAAGCATATTTAAGGAGAATTGAAAATAATTGTTTTCTTTCATTAGCAATTCCTATCGCAATTAGTTTACCATAAATCATAAAACGGTTAAATTGTCATCTTCATATTTGTTTTACTTTTATACGATGAACCAACCGTTAGCAGAACGCATACGACCTAAAACCTTGGAAGCATATATAAGCCAAAGTCATTTGGTTGGCAAAAGCGGTTCCCTTACCCATCAAATCAAAACCGGAATCATCCCTTCCTTAATTCTGTGGGGGCCACCGGGTACGGGTAAGACCACACTGGCCAATATCATAGCTACACAGAGTGAAAGGCCTTTTCATACCTTGAGCGCCATTAGTAGTGGTGTTAAAGACGTTAGGGATGTGATTGCCAAAGCGAAACAAAGTGGTGGACTGTTTACGGCAAAAAATCCCATTCTTTTTATTGATGAGATACATCGATTTAGCAAATCACAACAGGATTCCTTATTGGGTGCAGTTGAAAAAGGCTGGGTCACCCTTATTGGGGCAACTACGGAAAACCCTAGTTTTGAAGTAATTCCCGCATTGTTGTCCCGCTGTCAAGTATATATATTGAATCCCTTTTCAAAAGACGATTTGATTGCCTTGTTACACCGTGCGATAGCCACCGATGACATCTTGAAAAGTAAAAAAATAAAATTAAAGGAGACTGAGGCCTTGTTGCGTTTATCCGGAGGGGACGGCAGGAAATTGCTAAATATTTTTGAGTTGCTTATTAACAGTGAGAATACGACCACGGTTACCATCACTGATGAATTGGTCCTCAAAAAAGTCCAACAAAATACGGTCTTATACGATAAGACCGGTGAGCAACATTATGATATCATCTCCGCATTTATAAAATCCATACGCGGTAGCGATCCCAATGGTGCCGTTTACTGGCTGGCTAGAATGATCGAAGGAGGCGAAGATGTTAAATTCATTGCTAGAAGATTGCTCATTGCGGCTTCGGAGGACATTGGCAATGCCAATCCTACCGCCTTGGTCTTGGCAAACGCCACTTTCCAAGCGGTAACCACAATTGGGTATCCAGAAGCCCGCATTTTGCTTAGCCAATGCGCTACGTACTTGGCCAGCTCCCAAAAAAGTAACGCCAGCTACGCCGCAATCAAAATTGCGCAACAAAAGGTGAAAGAAACTGGCGACCTGTCCGTGCCTTTGCATTTGCGAAATGCCCCAACAAAACTAATGAAAGACTTGGGCTACGGGGACGGTTATGCCTATGCACACGATTATAACAACAGTTTTACGGACCAAGAATTTTTACCGGAATCCATCTCCGGGACTACCTTTTACCAACCCGGGAACAATACAAGGGAAAATCAGCTGAAAGATTTTCTTAAAAAAAGATGGAAAGACAAATACAACTACTAAAACTTAATGTTGAGGGCCTCGCTTACCTTACCATTGGGACCTTTATATTCCAAATACCATTGGCCGTCCTTTTTTAAAACCACCCCGTTGACACCCTCTTGGTTGACCAAGAAAACGTCCTCCAAAGAAGTAGCCTCCAAAATATAGCGTACCGCTGGTGTAGTATCCACCAATTGGTATCCATTGGCAATGGGCTGCGCATAAAGGACGTCATCGGCAGCAAGGTTTGTATTTTTTAGGACACTTGGAGTAGTAGTTTTGGAACTGTTGTTTTGTTCTGCCAACTCTTTCTTAGGTGCTACCTTTTCAGAAACAGTTTCTACCATTTCTTCTTTGACCACATTTCCCTGCTCCATAACTTTCTCCGTTGTTGCATCTTTGGTGGCAATGAGCTCCTTCTCCGAAATTTTCTGCATAGGGGTCTCTACAGGTGCTTGCATATCTTGCTTCGCCTTTTCTTTGTACTCATGTTTTTTTCCTGTCAAGGAAGAAGCGGCTTGTTCTATTACGGCAGAATACGCCCCTTTGAACTCCTTGATTTTTGTTCTGCCTTCTTTTGTGGTAAATACCACGGTCCCATCGCATTTTTTGAACTCCAAAAAAGCTTTGGTAGTAAATAAGGAAGATTTATCTATAAAATCCACATATAGCCCCAAGCACCGGTTTTTAGTGACATCCTCCGGTAAGGCATTATCATATACCACATTAAATCCATTTTTGGCAATATGATATTTTATCAACGTACTGGTCTGATGCTCGTTCTGATTTTTAAAGGCCGAAAACTTTATGGGCACTATGATGTATTTGTAATCGTTGAATTGGGCATTTACACCACCTACAATACCTAGTAAAAAAACGGATAAGAAGACTAATTTTTTCATGAAATACAGAAATCAATTTCTGTTCCAAGATAGGATATTAAATCCAAACTGTAAAGATGCGTAGTTACTGTCCGGAATGTTTTGATATCCCAGTAAGTTATCCGCCAAGATGTAAAAGTTGACCGGACCGGCTTGTAGGTTTATCCCCAGACCCAAATTTGTAAGGGTAAACTTATCTGCGGTATAGGTTGCCTTTACTGCTAGTACTTTTCCTAACCTTCTTTGGTAAAAGGCTGTCAAGGCGGTTTGTGGCCCTCTAGGCCTATTGATCATAAAAAATTGTGCGCCCACGGCATTTACATAATCAAAAGTGGTATCCCTTTCAAGGACCTCCGTACCACAATCACAGTCTTTGCTTTTATCCTTGGTTTCCCCAAAATTATACCTCAGGGAACTATACAGCTTTACTGGTCTAAGGGATATGTATGCATCTTGATTGGTCTCAAAAGGAAGCTGTTGCTCCAAGTCATCAATAAGTTCCTGCCATATTTCAGTTGTAAGATCGCCCAAATCTTCAGGTAGGATAATCTCAATACCCTCATTGGTAGCAGCTCCTCTTAGGGTGTAATTTTCAATATCCTTACTGTGGGAAATAAAGCCAATATCTAAAAGGCTAGCGGTTAAAAAGGTGCTTTTTCCTAATTTATGGGTGAAACCAATATCAAAACCCACTCCTAGGTTTCCTCCCAAAAGGGAACGGTTTACCAATAATCTGGCTAAGTCCGCAGGTTCGCCATCGGCACTATCAAAAATACCTTCAATTCCAGAGGTTTGAAGTGACACATCAGCTATAACGCTATTTCTAAGAATATTATTCTCCCCAAGTGTGGTCACAAAATAACCGTCGTTTCCCCTAGATTTAAATTCAAAGACACTGGAATATAATTTAGCCCTTGCACCCACGGTCCATTTATCGTTCAATTTCCGATTCATCCCAAGATGAAAAACATTGACCAGTTCCCCTTGAGTGGTAATATGGTTTAAACTAAACCTCCGCCCTATATTGTTGGCATTCCCTTCAAAAGCCAAAATGGCCAGGTCCTTAGGCCAATATTGGGCTACATAACCTTCTCCGTAAATACCAAAGGAATAATAATCGCTTGGGCGGTTCGCATTCCTAAACCCGCCATATAAAAGTTCCACCTGTCCGCTTGCCCCAAATTCATCATTCTGCGAGAGGCCGTTGACCACCCTATCCCTAACTTTTGTCGTAAAATCAAGACCGTCATTGGCAAAAATATCATTTACCGTAACACCACTCGTAGCCGCCTGTAGGGCAGTATTGGAAAGTAACGGAAGGCCTGCGTGCCATTTGTACGGCGTCCTACTGCCAGGGTTTAGCAATAAGGCTTGCGGGGCCTCGTAAAAATCATACTGCAACTGCCTATTTTGCGCATAGGTAAGTACCATTCCCAATAGAACGGTATAGCTAAAAACCGTGAATTTACTCATTGTAGTTTTAGCCTGAATTCTGCGCTTGTTCTAAGGATTACTTTAGGTTCCGGCATGGTAGATATGCTGGTATTATCGGTCATATTGTTCCCGGTGACCCTAATGTCGGTGGTATTTCTTAATATATCCAGACTCTGGCCGCCAACCCCATAATTTACTTCTACTTCTAAGGGAAAAGTCTGTTCCGGTTGTAAAATAAAGGTCTCACTATCCAATACATTCCCATCAGCATCCAGAAATTCAACCATAATTTCCAGTTCCTTGCTAGTGGTGTTTTCCAATTGATAGGTGATCTTACCATCCAATAGATTGTCGGCCACAAAGGGTTCGTTAAAAGCTTCAAAAGTGAAATTTTGATCATAAAACTGTCCTGCGGGCATCGCGTTTATGGTATTTTCGTCGGATTCAAAGTAAAAAATACTGGTCGCCACCAAAGGCTCAACGCTTAAGTCGTCAATTTGGTCAAAGTTTTGTTCATCCGCACATGCAGACAACAGTGCTAACAGTAGCACACTTGCTATATAAAGGAAGGGTTGCTTTTTCATTCTATGGATTGTTCCTTTGGGATAAAACAATTAAAAATTGTCCTACCCTACTTTATATAACTCTATAAAAAGTTTTTTATTTCGTCCAGGGCCTGTATTGTAGGGCAAACATCATGCTTTGGGTCGTTGTGGGAATTAAAGTGCAATGTATGCAAACCCGCATTTTGCGCGCCCAAAATATCGGCTTCCAAGCTGTCACCTACCATTAATGCACTTTTTGGTGCTACTTGGGCCAAGTCTAAGGCCAAATCAAAAATTTTGGGGTGTGGTTTCTTTACACCGGCCATCTCGGAATTTACGATAACTTCAAAAAAATGATGGATATTGGAACCTTTCATTTTCTTTTCTTGGATTTCCTCAAACCCATTGGTAATTATATGCAAGCGATACTTTGGCTTTAAATACCCCAAAATTTCCAAAGTGCCCGGAAAAAGATGGTCAAAGTTGGAAAGGTTGTCAATGTACGCATCGGCAAGTTGGTGTATGGAAGCATCGGTAATTGGGGTCCCAACGTTATCAAATGCTTTTCTTAACCGCTGATAACGCAATTCTTCCTTAGTAACTTTTGCCTCACGATACAGTTTCCAATATTCCAGATTAATAGGGATATAGACTGCCAGAAAGCTATCCAAGGAAACCCGTATGTCGTGCGTTAAGAAGATGTGTTCAAAGGTCAATGCCGAATTCTTTTCAAAATCCCACAACGTATGGTCCAAATCAAAAAAGATATCGGTCACAAAATCTTTAAACATAATAGCGTTTTAACAAAGCTTCATATAGGCCCAACCAATTGATTTTATGCTCTTCCCCAAAAAGTTCATTGGAAAAAATGATATTGAAATTCCCGTTTACGGCTTGAACGTTTCTGTAGAGTTTGTCCAATTTTTCAAATACTTTTTGGGGTTCCTTCAAATCCCGTAAGGCGTAATCACAAACCGCAAAAGGGTGTACTTTAATGGGCTGTTGCAACTCTAAATTGATATCATAAAAATAAAAGGGGGTACAGGTACCTGCCCTAAAGCCTAAATTATGGGTATATCCCATAGTGTAATCATCCGTAAATTCTGCATCCACCAAATTTCGATAGGTTTGTGGAATGGCGACCCTATTATACCGTAAACGGGCGTATTTTACAGGTCTATTGATCAAAGCGGAAAGGTCCTTTTTCTCTTTTTTAAGCACTTCCAAATCTTTGGAAGACGCCATAGAGGCACTCAAGGAAACGATACTGTAATCCGCAACGGACTTTATCAAATACCTGAACTTGTTCCTGTGAATGGACACGTTTTTATCATGCTCGGAATAGGCCGCAAATTGAAAAAAGAACATGGCCTTTAACCTCAATCTTTGATTGATTCCGGTAAGCCTTTCAAAGTTGTTATACGGGTCTTTCCGCGGATTGAACCATACGGCAACCCTTTTGACCATACGCCTTAATTTAAACCTGCTTAAATCCAAAAAAAAGCCGGCCACACTTCTTGAGAACCCCTTTAGCGCATAACAGTGCGATGTAGTGACATTGATTATGGGGGTAAACGTATAAGTTTTGCGCTTGGTGCCAATATCCGTAAACCGTTCTTGCAATAATTTTAGTAGTTTTTGTGCCCAAATATCCACTACCGGAAGTTCTAAAAATCCAGCCGTATGGGCGATACTGGTTTTTGGAGGGAACCTCCCCAAATCATCTTTTACGTGGGGCAGGTATTCCTCATACCTACTCAACAAATAAAAACTTGCCGAGAAAATATCAAAAGGAACGTTACTGCGTTCCCCAGTTTCAAAAAAGCAAGGGGTGCCTTCCCAATCCCGTATTTTAATGGAGATATCATTAATTCCCTGCTCAAAAAGAAGGTCATTGGACCTTATAAAAAATTCGTTCTGTAAAGGTTGTTTGGTATAGGTGATTTTTGGCCCGGAATGTTTTATAAAATCCTCGACCTTGGTCGTGAAGGTCACATCAATACCCAAAATATGTGTGAAGATGTGTTTCATCACATAAGCAAAACGTTTGGTAATCTTATGGGTGTAAATCAGTAACATTTAAAGCAATTGTTCATCTGCAAAGCTAAAATACGCCTTTTCGGTAATGATGAGATGGTCCAGCACCTTTATGTCCAGTGCCTCCGCGGCCCGTTTCAATTTCAAGGTGATTTCTTTGTCCGCAGTACTCGGTTTTAAGGTACCTGAAGGATGGTTGTGCGCCAAGACCAAACCTATTGCCCCTAGTTCCAACGCTTGTTTCATTACCAGTCGAACGTCCACCAAAGTCCCGGTAATCCCTCCTTTACTCAACTGTTCCTTATGTAGTATTTTATTGGAATTGTTGAGATAGACAATCCAAAATTCTTCATGCGGAAGTTCTCCCAATAGGGGTTGTAAAACATGGAAAACATCTTGACTACCTCTAATTTTTTCTACCTTATTGCGCGCTTCCCCCCTTCTTCGCCTTCCAATTTCCAATGCGGCCGCAATGGTAATGGCCTTTGCCTCCCCAATGCCCTTAAATTGCATTAATTGCTTCAGGCTAAGCTTACCTAAATCTGCCAAGTTGTTATTGGCAGCGGCCAATATACGTTTGGATAGTTCCACGGCACTCTCCTCCTTATTGCCCGAGCCAATTAAAATAGCGATAAGCTCCGCATCGGACAAGGCCGATCGTCCTTTCTGCGCCAATTTCTCCCGTGGTTTGTCATCATCTGCCCAATCCTTAATGGAAAAAGAATGTTGCTTTTGCTGCATGCGCTAAAGATAATTCCATTTTTGTCTTGTTGGGTAAAGTGCCCTTCAATTTTTAACATGGCGACTTCATCTAGTCTTTGTATCTTAATTGCCACTAAAATCAATCAAATGAAATCACTCCTTACAGAAGAAGGGCATCAAGAAATCAAAGAACGCATCGGAAAGTTGACGGAGCAGTCCACCAGGCAATGGGGAAAAATGGAAATAGGCCAAATGCTTTGGCACTGTCAATATCCCTTACAGTTGGCCATAGAGAACCGGGAAAACGATTCCAAAGGAAACTGGTTCATTAAAACCTTCTTTAAAAAATCGTTGTATAATGACAAACCGTTTCGGAAAAACTTACCGACGGCACCTCAACTAAAAACAAAGGAAAATAAGGATTTTAATAGCGAATTGAAAGTCATCAATACCTTGGTGGATGATTTTTACGCAGCAAGGGATAGGGAAACGTGGTACCCGCATCCAACATTTGGCACGTTGACCAAAGCGCAGTGGGGACAAATGGAATACAAGCACTTGGACCATCATTTAAGACAGTTTGGAGTGTAGTCTTTTGCTGCTGGCTAGACCTTTATGGTAGACAGGAAATTGTTTTTGATAATCTCTAAAAAGTATTCCGGTTCATAAGGTTTTATGATAACATCGGTAAAGCCTATTTCGCGAACATCTTCTTTCATTTGCGATGGGTCGTTTGCCGTTAAAGCGATAATCGGCACGTCTACATCAAACTTTCTAATGGCCGCGGTGGCTTCAAAACCATCCATAACGGGCATGTTCACATCCATTAAAATTAAATCGAAAACCTCGTTCCTTGCAATCTCAACGGCTTCCATTCCGTTTGAAGCGGTAGAACACTCATAACTGTTGCGCTCCAAAATTTTCTGGGTTACCACGCGGTTGATTTTGTTATCATCAACGATAAGGATATGGCTCCCCTCAATATGCTTGTCTATTTTTTGGGTTTTTTTGACGATTTCAAACTCTTGCTCCTGTGCAATTGGATAATCGATGGTAAATTGGAATTCAGACCCTACGTTCTCTTCACTCTTAAGTGAAATGGTTGTATTGTGCATATCCAAGAGTCGCTTTACAATGGCCAATCCAAGTCCGGTCCCTTCAAAAACCGTGGTTTTACGGTCTTGGGTAAACTCATCAAAAATAATGGCCTGTTTTTGCTCAGAGATACCTAACCCATCATCTGCTACCAAGAAATGGACACTTACCTTGTTATCACCTGCGTTCTGGGCTGTCAATGCCACGGTAATGGTACCTTCCTCCGTAAACTTGCAAGCATTGCTCACCAAGTTGATCAGAATCTGTGAGAGTTTTACAAAATCTCCCCGTAAATACTGGGGAACATCTTGGGCTATGCAGATATCAAAAGTATTGTTGTTCTTCTTGCGCATAAACTCCAAGGAATTCACAATGTTCTCTATAAGGATCCTTGGTCTGAAGACCTTTTCTTCCAGCTTTTGTTCCTTGAATTCCTCCAGTCTGTTTAAAAACAAGAGATCATTGACCATAGCCAATAGGTAATCTGCCGAAAATTTAAGTGAGGTAATATCTTCCCGGTGTTTTACTAAGGCCTCATCTTGTTGCAAGATGGAAGAGATACCGATAATTCCGTATAAAGGGGTCCTAAGCTCATGGGTAATTGCCGATAAAAAGTTGGTCTTGACTTTAGACAGTTCCTCTGCTTTTTTCTTTGCCTTATGAAACTGAACGTTTTTTTCCTTTAAGCTAACGACCAAAGCCTTCCGTTTTTTGGAAGACATCATGATAATGGACAAGAAAATACTGAGGATTATCGAAGCCCCAATACCCAAATAAAGGCCTATTTTATTCCTATAAGCCATTTGTTTGTTAAGCTCATTTTCCAGTTCCCGGGCCTTGAGCTCTTGTTTATATTGTTCTACGTTCATTTTTGCAATGGCCCCTTGGATAGCGGCAGCCTTTTCAATCGCTATCTTTTCATCTTGGTATTTATCCAGTTTTTTTCGTATTTCATGGGCGGTCCCAAAATCTTTTTTCTTTGCCAAAATGGCGATATAGGTTTTGTATCCACTGATAGTGTTATCCACATAATTCATTTTCTCGGAAAGCGCAATGCTTTCCTCAATATGGTTCGTGGCTTTGCGCAAATCACCTTTTAAATTATAGTATTTCCCCAAGGATAGCTGATAAGAAGCCAAAAACATAGGGATTTTTATGGAGCCCACTATGGCGGTCATGTTGTCCAAATAGATTTCTCCATTGACCACATCACCTTGGTCCAAATAAATCTCGGACAGATTGTGATATAGGATAAACAATTGATTTTGGTTGGCGTTGTCCCCCGAGTTACTTTTTAGATACCCAATAGCTTTTTTGTAATACTCCATGGCCTTTACTTTATCGCCAAATTCGTAATACAGGTTACCCATATCGGATATGGTCTTGCCTATGGCTACGGAATCCTTCATAAACCTCGCCTTTTTTATCGAAGTTTCCATCATATCCTTGGCCCTTGCAGTATCGCGCATTTTGATAAAAGCGCTACCTATGAACCTTGAGAATTTAAGATTGGTCGCTACATCGTCAATACTGTTGGCCAGTTCAATAGCGGCATTACCGTATTCCAATACCTTGATAAAATCATTACCGTAAAAGTCTCGATAGATTCTGGTTTCCAAGGTGTCTAAAACCTCTATTACCTGATTTTTAGTGGGATTCTCCGGGAGTTTTGGAATATCTGGGATGCTTCCGGCACACAGAAAATGTATGCTAAAAAGGCATAGAAGTAGGTTTATTTTGGTTTGCATGATACCTAATTTGGGATTTGGTAACTTCTATTTAACGCAAGAACCGCAATTCTAGTATATAATTTTTGTAGTTTATTTCTTACTTATTTAAGATCAATTAAAAAGCCCAGTAAGACTATCAAATTCCAAGCCCCCATAATTACCGGAACTCATGAGCAAGAGTGAACTTTGTGCAAAATCTTGGGCAAACAAATAATCTTTGAACGCTTTAGGGTCCGTAAAAACCTGTAAGCCCTCTTTATTAAAGGCTTGTAAAATCTGTTCTTTGGTCACCGCTGCCAACTTTTTTATAGCTACCGCTTCGGGCGAAAAAAATACCACGGCCTCATCGGCATGGTCCAAAGCCCCATGGTATTCCTTTAAAAACTCCGCATTTAAACTACTATAGGTGTGCAACTCCAAACAAGCGACCAGCCTGCGGTTGGGGTATTGCTCTTTTACGGCCCTTGTCGTTGCCTTTACCTTGCTAGGCGAATGTGCAAAATCCTTAAACGCTACGCTATCTCCATTTTCCGCAATTTTTTCCATCCTTTTGGAAGCCCCGGCAAAGGAAGCAATCGCTTCGTAAAAATCCGCTTCGTCCACACCCATTTGCTGGCAAATCCATTTGGCCCCGGCCAAGTTGTTCAAATTATGGGGACCAAAAATAGCAATGGGCATAGCTCCTTCCGGGGTTTCTAAATAGGTCGTACCATCTTCCACGGTATAGTCTGGTGTTTGGTACGGGAATTTGCGAATGGTATTTTCCGATGCTTCCACCAAACCTTGCACCGCCTTATCTTCAATATTGTACGTTATACTTCCACCTTTTACAATGCCGTCTACAAATATCCTAAACTGCTCTTCATAGTTTTCATAAGTAGGAAATACGTTGATATGGTCCCACGCAATTCCACTTAAAAGGGCAATATTAGGCTGGTACAAATGAAATTTTGGCCTTCTGTCTATGGGGGAAGACAAATACTCATCGCCCTCCAACACCATAAAATCATTCTCCTCCGTCAAATGCACCATACGGTCAAAACCTTCCAATTGCGCACCCACCATATAATCTACCGCAATACCCATATAGTGCAAAACATGGAGTATCATGGAGGTAATGGTGGTCTTTCCGTGGCTTCCACCAATGACTACCCGCGTCTTGTGTTTGGACTGTTCAAATAGAAATTCTGGATAAGAATAAATCTTTAGCCCAAGTTCTTGGGCTTTCAACAATTCTGGATTATCCGGTTTGGCATGCATCCCCAGGATAACGGCATCCAAAGCTTTACTTATCTTATCTGGAAACCAGCCAAACGTATTGGGTAGTAGCCCTTTACTTTCCAATCTGCTTTTAGAAGGTTCGTAAATGACGTCATCACTCCCACTTATGGTATACCCTTTATGATCTAAGGCAAGTGCCAAATTGTGCATAGCCGCACCACCAATGGCAATAAAATGTACCCGCATTTTCTTTATTTGGGATAAAAATAGGAGGATTGACCGAGGCAAAAAAATAATCCGTCACAAGGCGTATATTTTGGTCTTCTCTTTGGATACCAATACGGCATCCCCTTGGGCAGAAGCGGCCTTTTTTATCCAAAAACTGGCTTCTTTCTTATCTTTTTTAAGTCGATATAGTTTTGCCAAGTGGTAATACGCATGGGAAACCGGGACCCCATCCCGAACGGAATAGCGGTCTATATAATTTAGCAAGGCATCGATACCCACGGTCTCGTCGCGCTCAAACTCCGCACACACCTTTCCGATGAGAAAATTCAATTGGTTGCGCTCCCTGTTCTTTGTAGTATCCAGATAATCAAAAACCTTTAGATATGCCTTTTTTGCCAGCTCTTTTTCCCCTTCCAATTCATGGAGATAGGCCTTGGCAAAATAGCCTTCCAATGGGGAAATGGCCACAAGTTCCTCTGCGAACGGTTTACATTTTTTGATACCCCCACCTAAAAAACCGGGTATGGCCAGATAGTATTCAATAAGTCCCCAACGCGCATCGATATGGTTTTTGTCCAATCTAGCGGCTTCAGAAAATCCCTTTTTGATTCCCCCAATAAGGGTCAACGCCTTAAAGCGGCTTACGTCTTGGGCCTTTCTACCAAGGGCACCGCCATGCTTAAAGTTATATTGGGCATTTTGCGGAAATTTTTGTGCCAAATCTTTATAAATGGAAATCGCATCGTCCCATTTGCCTTGATAGGCGTAGGTATCGCCCAGCAGTTCCTTTACATCGACGGACTTGTCCACCTTGACCGTATTTAAAAGTAGTGCTTCCGCTTCCGAATATTTTTTAAGGGAAAGCAATTCGTTGGCACTTTCCAATACCCTTTCTTGGCCAAAAACGCCTCCAAGGGTCAACAATAGCATTAGGATAGGTAGTCGTGTTATCATTTTAGGGAACTTTAATTTAAATGTCGGGGCAAGCCGGCAATACTTAAGTTAAAAGCTGTTAAGTTTTTTGCTACTGTCCCAAAATCCTCTTTTTCAGTCGTGCTAAAACGCAAAATCCAGTAATGTTTTCAATCGGCCTTGCCTCATCAAAAAGAGCCATCGGAATTCCTCCTATTTTTACTACCTTCCTATCGTGGAAGAAAATATCGCCATATTCGAAACAGCTTTTGTCACGGCAGATTTTAGGGCCATGGATACCCTATTAAGCAAGGATGTCCATGCCCATCTTTGGCCCACCCCGCGTACCAAGGAATACCGCAAGGATTATGTGACCCAGGTTTCTGCCCATGAACCGTTTGCCCATTGCCTTAGAAACCGCTTTTTTCTGGACTACATAGCGCGCCTTACCACCGATCAAGGTCTAGACATGCTCATCAATTTTGGTTGCGGGTTTAGCATGTACCCGTTCTTACTTCCCAAAACGTTGGAGCATATAGAAATAGACATGCCCAATGCTATCGCTTTTAAAAAAGAAAGGATTGCGCATTGGCAAAAAACAGGAGTGCTTCCACAACGAAAAATAACCTTTCTTGAAGCCGATTTCAATACCGACTATGCAGCCGAGTTGAAAGCTAAAATTCTGGGCATCAAAGGAACCAAGCGTTGTTTTATACTTTTAGAAGGGGTGCTGTTCTTTATTGACCGAACGGATACCGATGTGCTTTTTGAATTATTTGGACAACTACAGCAAGAAGGGGATTATTTAGGTAGTGTTTCCTTTCCAAAAGAGGTCGAAAAGTCCCCAGCCTTTAAAAAGTTAGCTGCCTTTGCACTGCAACGTTTGGATGCCAATGCCAAGTTTGAATACCAAACCGTGGAGGACTATTTTTACTCCACCCTTGATGGCTATCGCCTAATGGAACATGAACATACAATATCCTTGGCCGCCTTATACGTCCCGGAACATTCCCTTAAAGAAGCGGAGGTACTGAACGAGCATATGTATATTTTAAAAAAAGAATAATGGAATACAATTTAAGTACGATCACATCAAAAGAAATCATGCCGGGCTACCATGGCAAGCTAGTCCATTCCAATTCCATGAGTTGGGTATTTTGGACGGTAGAAGAAGGTGCTGTAGTCCCCGAACACCATCACATCCATGAACAGATTATGCACGTAGTCGAGGGTCGCTTTCAATTTACTTTGGACGGGAATACCAAGACTTACGGCCCTGGGGACATCGTGGTCATTGGTTCCAACGTACCCCACGGAGGAAAGGCGTTAACCCCCTGTAAACTCATGGATATCTTTAGTCCTGCACGGGAAGAATACAAATAATGGCCCTTTTGCCGTAATGGCATGTTTTTGGCAAGTAGACTAGTCCAGAAAGGGGTTTTACTCATTTTTGATTGGATTGACCTCAACTTAGCCGGACCTTCGTCTTATAAAATAGCGCAGCATGAAACAGTATTTACCCATTCTCCTTATGGTTTTCTTTTCGCAATTTAGCAGCAGTCAACAACAAGCGGATTCCTATGAAACGCTTTGGGCAAAGGTTTTCAAATTGGAAACGGAGGCATTGACCAAATCCGCTTTGGAGCTGGTTTCCCAAATACAGGAAAAAGCAAAAAAGGAAGGGAATGAAGTACAGCAGGTAAAAACCTTGCTATTTACCGCTAAGTACACCCTAATTCTAGAGGAGGATGCCAAGTTAAAGGTAATCAACGACTTAAAAGAAGCTATCGCCAACTCAGAAACGCCGGTATCCAATGTAATGGAAAGTTATCTGGCCAATCTGTACTGGCAGTATTTTAAACAGAACCGCTATCTTTTTTACAATAGGACGGAAACGGAGGAAAAAGTAGATGACACGGATTTCAGGACTTGGGACCTTACCACCTTATTTAAGGAAGTAGGCCTTCACTTTGACAATTCCTTACAGCATCCTGAGGTACTCCAGAATACCAAAATAGGGGATTTTGAAGGTATTTTGGAGTATTATGCTTCTTCTGATAGCTACAGACCCACGCTTTTTGATCTTTTGGGCCATACCGCTTTGGAGTTTTATAAATCGTCTGAAAGTAGCATCAACAAACCCTTGGATACCTACAAGATAACGGACAGCGAACTGTTTTGTGACGCCGCCACCTTTGCCGGTTTGGCTTTACCGGAACCCCAAGCGGTTTCGCTACAGCTCAAGGCCTTAAAAGTATATCAAGCACTTACCCAATTCCATTTGACGGATGACCGGCCGGAGGCTTTGGTGGCCTTGGATTTGGAACGCCTGCAATTCCTATATGCCAATGCCCTGGTTGATGGAAAGGATACGAAATACCTGGAAACCCTAAAAAATGCAGCTGAACGGTACAAAGATCAGGAGGTCTCTGCATTGTATTCCTATGAAGTGGCAAGGGTCTATCAGCAACAAGGAAACCGCTATTCACCACAAAAGGAGGGCACCCACAGATGGAGGCTCAAAGAGGCCTTGGAACTGTGTGATGCGGTTATCGCCAACTACCCCAAAAGCAAGGGTGCCGAAAAATGCATCGTCCTCCGCGGGGAACTCCTCCATACACAACTGGAACTTACTACGGAACGCTACCTCCCCAACGCTACAGAAGCGAAGCTCTTGGTCAACTATAAAAACCAGAATGACTTGGCCCTTACGGCCTATACCGTTTCCCAACGCCAACTAAAAAAACTCCGCGAACTGTATGAACGGGAGAAACAACTGGCCTTTATCAAAAAATTGAAACCTGCAAAACAGTGGCAAGCCCATTTGATCAATGAGGGCGACTACCAGCCCCACAGCATTGAAGTCGCCTTGCCTTCACTACCCCACGGACAATATTTGATCTTTGCTACCCCCAATACGGCAGAAACGGAAGCGGAAAAGAGTTTTGCTTACAGTGCCGTAAACGTTACCAACCTGAGCTTAAACCAGCGTAGTACCGAGACGGAAATGCTATTTCAAGTGGTGGATAGAAGGGATGGAACGCCCAAAAAAGATGCGAAACTCACCTTAAGTTACCGCAAAAATTACCGGGGCAATGTGCAATTACGCACTATACTTACCAATGCCATGGGTTTTGCCAGTTTTCCGTTAAGCACTGCCAATTTTAGGGTGGATGATATTAAAGTGGCGCATGCCGATGAAACCGCTTTTTTTGGAAATACATACATCAACTCCAAAACACGGAAAAAGAAAGAAAAGGTCACTTATGAAACCTTTTTCTTTTTGGACCGAAGCATTTACAGACCCGGCCAACCTGTATTTTTTAAAGGAATAACGATAGAAAGGGACGGCAAGGTGACACAACCCGTTACAGAAGAACTGGTCACCGCGGTACTGCATGACGCCAATGATCAAAAAGTAGCGGAACTGGATTTGGAAACCAATGCTTACGGTTCATTTTCGGGGGAATTTGTACTGCCCAATGGCGGACTCAACGGACAGTATCGGTTGGAGGTCTATGGAGCATCTAGCTTAATTGACGCTTCGCATTACTTTTCCGTGGAGGAATACAAACGCCCAAAATTTGAAACCTCCTTTCAAGCCGTGACCGAAAGCTACCAATTGAACGATAGCATTACGGTTACCGGAAAAGCGGATTCTTATGCCGGTAGTCCCATATCCGACGCCAAGGTGGCCTATCGCGTGCAGCGAAACGTGAACTATCCAGGTTGGTTTTATTGGCGAAGGTCCTATGTGTATTCCGAACCCCAAGAAATAGCCTTTGGGGAAACGGTGACCAAAGCAGATGGCACCTATGCTATCGATTTTAAAGCCATTCCGGATTTGTCCGCTAACAAGAAGGACCTTCCTGTTTTTTCCTATACGGTCACTGCCGATGTTACGGATATCAATGGGGAAACCCGGAGCGCAAGCACTATTGTCCAAGTAGGATACCATGCGCTTACCGCAACCATTGGTATAGCAGCGCGATTGGAGCAAAGCCAGAAAGAACATGAATTAACCATAAACACCCAAAACCTTAACGGGCAACCCATAGCCACCAAGGGAACCGTAAAAATGTACAAATTACTAGGGCCTGATGCCGTCCTAAGGCCTCGCCCATGGATTGCGCCCGACTATCAGACATGGACCAAGGAAGCCTTTAGAAAACGATTCCCCCATGAAGCATATGGCGATGAACAGGACCTTAATACCTGGAAAAAGGGAGCACAGGTTTGGACTGCCGCATTTGATACGGAAAAGGAAACGAAAGTCCTGTTGAAAAATATCAAAAAATGGACCCCGGGCCAATACATCATTGAACTGGAAACCCAAGATAAGTTTGGACAGTTGGTGACCACTAAAACTAAAACCACCCTTTTTAAGGAAAAAGAAAAGACCTTGGCGGACAACCAATTGTTCGATGTTCTTCTAGATCGACCGACCTATGCCCCGGGCGATACCGCGGAACTATCATTTTACACCAATGCAGAAAACCTAAAGGTTAGCTATTGGGTAGAAAAGCAAAACACCATTGTAAAACGCGGTGTCCTACACCTTAAAAAAGGCTGTGAGTCCCTACAAGTGCCCGTTTTGGAAGAGGATTTAGGCGGATTCTCCGTCAATTACAGCTACTCGGTCTATAATTCCTTTCAGGCAGGGAGTGTAGCCGTTTCCGTGCCCTACCCTAATACCGATTTGGAAGTTACCACCAACACCTTTCGGGACAAAATAGCTCCGGGTACGGACGAAACTTGGAGTTTTAACATTAAAGGTCCCAAAGGCGAAAAGGTAACCGCAGAAATCTTGGCCAGCATGTATGATGCCTCTTTGGACCAGTTTAAGGGACATAGTTGGTATTTTAATCCCATACGAAGACCTTACCATTACAGCATTTCACAAGCGAATGCCAACCTGAGTTTTGGCAACCAAAATTTTAGTAGTTATCACCCAAATTCCGGTTTTGGTGCCATAGCAAATCCATCTTACAGCAAGCTGGATTGGTTTGGGCTAAGTTTTGGGAATTCGCGCTGGGCGCAACAACAGTATATTAGAAAAAGTCGCGCAAGGCTGTCGAACAGTTCATACCATTTAAGTTCAGTACCAAAAGGAACCATAGAAGGTACGGTATTTGATGATTTTGGCCTACCATTGCCCGGAGTAACTGTTATAGTAAAAGGTACCACTAGAGGCACACAAACCGATTTTAATGGAAGATTTCAGATTAAAGCAAAAGCAGGCGAGGAATTGGTTTTATCATATATTGGATACGATTCAAATACCTTAAAAGTAAATGCCCATAATCACTTTGATATCCATTTGAGGGAAGATTCCAGCAAATTGGAAGAAGTAGTTGTTACAGCATTGGGTGTCAAAAGAGAAAAGCGTGCTCTTGGTTATGCGGTAAGTTCTATTAGCGAAGATTCACTAGAAGCAGAAGCGGACGTGGCAACAACTCTGGAGGGGCGTGCCGCTGGGGTACAGATAGCGAAAAATGCACCAGCACCCCCACAAGAAGGGCAGAAAGAGGAGCTCAAGGAAACCAATTTTGATCAAGTGCAGCTTCGGAAAAATCTACAAGAAACCGCCTTTTTCTTTCCGCACCTTAGCACGGACAAAGAAGGCAACGTAAGCTTTAGTTTTACCACACCGGAAGCACTCACCCAATGGAAATTACAGCTCTTGGCGCATACCAAGGATCTAAAGCAAGGTACTGCCGAATTGACCACCGTAACCCAAAAAGAACTCATGGTCCTTCCCAATCCCCCGCGTTTTTTAAGGGAAGGGGACAGCATAACCCTAAGCACCAAAATTGCGAACCTATCCGCCAAGGATTTGCAAGGTTCGGG
>CALEYA010000019.1 GCA_937926215.1 uncultured Croceitalea sp.
CCCTCTAACCAATCCAACACTTCTTTTACCTCTAGCACGTCGCAATACTTAAGGGAAAGGTCGGTGAGGTTGGCGTAATGGTAACTTTCATGTTTATCGGCAACACATTCTTCGGGAATTATGGTACGATAGCCCCTAGAAAGGGAATCTACCCCGGCAGCCCGCACACAACCCGAAGTAGAACCGCCGGTCAGTATCACCGTATCTACCTGATGCCAAACCAATAGGGATTGCAAGGGTGTTTCAAAAAACGGTGAGGGCATCTTTTTCTCGTAGAAAACATCAGTGCTTTTATCAAGAACCAGTCTATCGTCCAATTCCGAACGTTCGGAACCGAACTTAATGTTTTGTAAGCTATCGGGCGTGTCCGTTCTTGTGCCCCAAATGCCTGCATCCGCCGCGGTATCCATATAGGCCACGTTGGTCCATACTACGGGCCATCCCAGCTTCCTGAATTTTGCCGCCAACTGGTTTACATACGCCAACTGTTTGGGGTCCGCTTCATAGGCCGTTTTAAACAAATCTGTTCTTGTATATGCTTTTTGGATATCGATATTTACCAAACACGCCTTTTTGCCAAAACCAAACCGTTTTCTGGCCGGGTTTGCCTTTACTTCCAAATAGATTTCTTTTGCGGTTTTATCTGTGGTTTGCATTTTAGTCCCTTTCATCTACGATTGCTAGTTTTTTGTTGGTTTTTTTATTCTGGAGGATTGTATCGAAATGATTTTCCAGCCCTCTGTTACCTGTACCCAAATTGCCGTGACCCTAAAAACGCCTTTTTCAAAATTGCCGTACTTGCGTTCGTTGATATAATTGACAAGCACAGCGCCATCCGTAACTTGAAGAAATTCGATATCACTGGTGCGATACATTTCAAACTTGTTTTCTAGATTCTTGAGAGCGGTTTCCTTGTCATACTTCTTGCCACTCTGCGAATTAAGAATCAATAGTGGATGATATATGGTATCCGCAAGACCGGGGTCACTGTTTAAATGTGCTTGACGTAACAAGTCCATTTTCATCAAAATTTTTGATTGTATGGTTTTGGGAACTTCTTGCGCCATTCCCTGATGCAGAAACGTACAAAGAAGTAATCCTGTGGCTATTTCCCTGAAATACTTAAAAATGTTCATGATGTTTTAATTATTCCGGCCTCTATCATCCTTGAAATGGTAGCATCGTCAAGGTTCAACTCCTTCAAGACTTCTACCGTGTGTTCCCCGATTTTTGGCGGGTCCAAGCGTTTTTCCACACGGGTACCTTTATATTCCAAAGGAAATTTAGGCAATTTGGAGGTTTTTCCGTCACCCATGCCGACTTCCATAAGGCTATTGCCCTTGTTTAACTGCTCATCTTCGAACAAATCTTCCGGTCTGCTGATTGGTGCAAAGGGAATATGACCACGTTCGCATCGTTCAATAATTTCTGCTTTGGTGAATTGTTTTACACGTTCATCAATAGCAGGGATGAACCATTCCCGTTCGTCTATTCTTAGGTTGTTCGTTTTTAAACGTTGGTCCTTTCCCCAATCGTCCCAATCGAAAACATCGCATAAGCGTTCCCAATGTTTTTCGCTGATTACACCGATAAAGGCCTTGTCGTTATCCTTAGTATCAAAAACTTTATAGATGCTCCAGGCGCTCACCCTGCTTGGCATAGGCGGGATCTGATAATCGATTTGCGAAGCATAGGCCATATGTTGCCCCATTAAAAAGGCACAAGTTTCAAAGAGGGCCGATTTTACAAATCCGCCTTCCCCGGTCTTTTCCCGCTCATAAAGGGCCTGTAAAATGCCAATATACCCAAACATACCTCCGGTAATATCAATTACCGAGGTCCCTGCACGCAAGGGATCGCCCTCACGCCCGGTCATATAAGCCAAACCACCCATCATCTGGACTACTTCGTCCATGGCATGTCGCTTTTCATACGGACCGCTTAGAAAGCCTTTTAAAGAGCAGTATATGAGGCGTTCGTTGTGTTTTTTTAAATCATCGTAGCCCAAACCCAAACGGTCCATGGTTCCTGGGCCAAAATTTTCTACGACCACGTCGTATTCCTTGACCAAATCATAAATGAGGGCTTTTCCCTCACCTGATTTTATATTGATGGCCAAACTCTTTTTATTTCTGTTGTAAAACCAGAAGTATCCGGTTCCAAAGCCCTGTAAACGGCGGGTACTATCCCCATGGACAGGCTCAACATGAACCACATCGGCCCCCATATCCGCAAGCATTAAACCTGCGCAAGGACCCATTACGGCATGGGTGAATTCCAATACTTTAATACCTTTTAACGGGGCACTACTCATCGATTTCTTTTTTTATGGTATTGTAAAAACTGTTGGGGGCGTCTTCCAATTGGGTGTTCAAAGTGGAGTTCCACCGGTTTAAAAACCCGAACATGGATATGACACTAACAATTTCTATAATAGCTTCGTTGTCAAAGTGTTTTTTTAGTTCCTCAAAATCCTCGTCCGTAGCTTGATTGGGAACCATGCTTGCTTTTAAGGCCAGTTCCAAGGCCGCTTTCTCCCCATCAGTAAATAAAGATGAGGTGCGGTATTCCCAAACGTTTTCCAACTTCTCTTTGGCAACCCCTTGTCCATTGGCACCATACGCCGTATGCGCGCTACAGTACTGGCAACCGCTGGAGAGACTGGAGATATGACCGATCATTCGCTTTAGACCCCCATCAACCTTTCCCGGTTCATATACCGCTTTCGCCAGATCGAACAATGCCGTAAGGATATTGGGTTTATGTGCCATGACCAAACCGTCGTTGGGCAAAAAACCCATAAACGACTCCGCTTGTTGAAATAGTGTTCCTAAATCCCCATCTTTTGGATTATTGATCGGTGGAATTCTGCTCATAATTACAAAGTATAGTTGCCGTTCTTTTTTAGATAGTTTACCAACCCACCTTCATTTAAAATGGCAATCATGATATCGGGTAGTTTAGTAGCTGTATAAGTGATATCCGCTGTAAGGTCTTTTACGGAACCGGATTTTAAATCGATTTCCAATTTTGCCCCTTTTTTGATGTTGTGGTCTGCAATTTCCAACACGGGCAGACCAATGTTGATCGCATTCCTAAAAAAGATACGGGCAAAATCGCGGGCAATGACAACGGAAACCCCGGACTGCTTTAATGCCAAGGGCGCTTGTTCGCGCGAGGAGCCGCATCCAAAATTGATGCCGGCCACCAAAATATCACCTTGGCGTACTTCTTTATTGAAGTTGGGATCCAAATCTTCCAAAACGTGGTTGGCCAAAGTGGACAGATCTAAGGTTTTGGTATATTTTCCAGGTATAATGCGATCCGTATCTATATGGTCGCCATATACATGCGCTTTTGCGGTTATCGTTGTTTGTACATTACCCATCTTAAACCAGGTATTTTTTTGGATTACTAATTTGGCCTTCCAACGCAGATGCCGCCACGGTAGATGGGGCACCTAAATAGATGTTGGAGTTTGGATTTCCCATACGTCCCCTAAAATTTCTATTGGCGGCAGAGATAACAACTTCCCCATCCGCGGGAACCCCTTGATGGGTACCAACGCAAGGCCCGCAACCAGAGGTAATCAAGGAAGCGCCGGCTTCAATCAACGTTTTCATGGTGCCGTTGGACATGGCGTCCAGCAACACACTTTGTGATGCCGGGGCGATGACCATACGCACATCCGGATGTATTTTCTTTCCTTTTAATATTTGTGCGGCAATATCCAAGTCTTCCAAACGGCCGTTGCAACAAGTCCCTATAAAGGCGTAATTGATTTTTGTGCCTTCGTAATTCGAGATGTTATGGACATTGTCCGGCGATTCCGGGGCGCTCACCTGTGGCTCCAAACCGGAAACATCAAACTCAAAAGTTTTGATGTAAGAGGCATCTTCATCAGGAGTGACCGCAGAAAAATCATACTCCAATTCTAATCCTTTGGGATGCACGATTCCCGTTTTGGCACCCATTTCCGACGACATATTGGCAATGGTCATTCGGCTTGCCAAACTCAGTCCTTCAAAAGCTTCCCCGCAGAATTCTATAGCCTGATAGGTAGCTCCGGAAACGGTTATCTTACCTACTAAAAAGAGTATCAAATCCTTGGCGGTAACGCCATCCTGCAATTTACCGTTACAGCTAATCTTTATGGTCTGTGGCACTTTGAGCCAAATTTTCCCCGTCATCATGGTGGCAGCCAAATCCGTGGAACCAACACCACAGGCAAAGGCATTTAAGGCCCCGTATGTTGGTGTGTGGGAATCGGCACCGATAAAAATATCCCCGGGTTTTACATATTGGTTTTCTACCATTACTTGATGGCAAATACCTTCCCCAATCTCAAAGAGGCGCATGCCTTGTTCTTTGGCAAAATCACGCATCATTTTATGCAAATTGGCAATACGCTCATTAGGGGAGGGGGCCGCATGATCAATGATCAATGCGCATTTGTTAGGGTCAAAAACCTTTTTGCCGCCCATTTCCTTAAAGGCCTTTATGGTCAATGGGCCTGTGGTATCACTGGCCATGGCGCCGTCTACGTCACTAATGACCAATTCACCGGCATAGACCTTATGGCCAACGTGCCTTGAAATTATTTTTTCTGAAATCGTTTGTCCCATTAGATCATTTTAATTTCTTCATTACCTATCAACTGATACAATTGTCCCGGCAATGGGTAACCTAAAGTGGTTTCCATTTCTTTGCTTATTGCTGCTATTTTTGGGATATCCAAATCCGTTTCGTACCCCATTTGATGCACTAGGTTTGCCGTATCTTCCGTGGCAATGTTTCCAGTAGCACTTTTTATAAACGGACAACCCCCAAGACCGCCAAAAGCGGTATCAAAGATGCGCACACCTGCTTGTAACGCAGCAAAAAGGTTGGCGTAGCCTTTATTTTCCGTATTGTGTAAATGTAGGACTACGGGGATTTTCCCAGCCCTTTCAACTACCTGTTCCATTAATTCCCCCAAGGCCTTGGGATTTCCCATACCCGTGGAATCGGCTAGGGCGAGCTCATCAACGCCCAGGTCTAGGTGGTGGTCTACCATATCCAACACATGCTGTGCCTCAATTTTTCCTTCGTACCTGCATCCAAATGCACATTGGATACCGCCACGTACGGTAATCTGATGTTCTTGGGAAAGCTTCACCATACTTTGGAAAGCTTTCTTGGCTTCAGCTAAGGTTAACCGGGCATTTTTCTGACTGTGGGTGTCACTTGCGGATATGGAACATGCCAAATGGTCCAAACCAGCGGCCACACCCCGTTCTACCCCTTTTAAATTGAGGACCAACCCACTGTAAATCACCCCTTCTTGGCGAACCAAAGATGCGCAAACCGCTTCCGCATCGGCCATTTGCGGCACCAACTTAGGGTGAACAAAAGAAGCAATTTGAATACGCTTTATACCTGCAGCCACCAAACGCGCTACGTATTCCAATTTGGTTGCCGTAGGAATGGTAATCGGTAGGGTTTGAAGGCCATCGCGTAGGCCCTGTTCTTCAAGAATTACTTTCATTATCTTTAGGTGCTATAGGTATCCCAAATGGGAATATCCTCTAGTTTTGTGTTTGCTTATCAATTAAAAAACTAAAATACGAAAAAAAGTTAATATAATTAATGATTAACAAAGTTAACTATTTTGTATTTTTGAAAGAATCCTAGAAATATACGGTTATTATGAAAGTTAGAAACCCTCGTACAGGCGCATATGATTATGAATTGCAGGAAGACAGCGCCGAAGGAATAGCAAAACTTACGCAAAACCTTAGGGAAGCCCAAACCGAATGGAACGCAAAGGGTGTGGATCATCGAGTAGTTGTAGTACGGCAGTGGATTTCAAGTTTTCAGGATTTTCAAGAAGAAATCACGGAACAATTAAGTATCGATACGGCACGAAAACGTATTTCCCAAGTCGAGGTGCAAGGTACCTTGGGGCTTATGAACGCTTGGTGTTTTAGGGCGCCACAATTGTTAAGTCCACCAGCGGAAAGACCATCAGCATCGGCAAATTCCGTTACCATAGGCCAGCAATGGATACCCTATCCAGTAGTAGGCGTAATAAGTCCCTGGAATTTCCCTTTGTTATTGGCACTTATAGATACGGTTCCTGCCCTTTTGTCGGGGGGAACGGTACTATTGAAGCCCAGTGAGGTAACCCCACGGTTTATGGACGGATTGGAAAAAAGCATCAAGGCAGTGCCCGAACTGGACAACGTATTGAAGATTTGTAGGGGTGGGGCGGAAGTTGGTAAGGCGGTAGTCAATAATGCCGATGCCATATGTTTTACAGGTAGCGTACCCACCGGAAAAAAAATTGGTGCCGCTTGTGCGGAACGGTTTATTCCTGCCTTTTTGGAACTGGGTGGTAAGGACCCGGCCATTGTATTGGAAGATGCGGATATTGAAATCGCTACCGATGCCGTGCTACGCAGTTGTGTGGGGGCTACGGGTCAGGCATGTCAGTCCTTGGAACGCATTTATGTATCCGATGTTATTTATGATGATTTTATAACAGCCTTGGTCAAGAAAGCGAAAAGCGTGACCATGACCACAGATCCGGATAGCGGACAGATGGGCCCTTTAATTTTTGATAAGCAAGCAGAAAAGATACAGGAGCATATTGATGATGCCGTAGCCAAAGGCGCCCAAGTGTTGGCCGGTGGCAAGGTAGAAAACGTCAATGGCGGACTTTGGTGCGAAGCTACGGTTTTGGTCAATGTGGACCACACTATGGATGTGATGACTGAAGAAACCTTTGGACCGTTGATTCCCGTGATGAAGTATTCTGATATAGAAAAGGCCATTAGCTTGGCCAACGATAGTGAATTTGGCTTATCGGCCTCGGTTTTCTCAAAGGACAAGGAAAAGGCCTTGAAAATTGCTTCCAGAATTGAAGCAGGGGCCATTAGCATCAATGACGGGAGTTTGACCAATACCGTCTTTGATGCCGAAAAGAATTCGTTTAAGATGTCTGGAATCAATGGTTCCCGGATGGGAAATGCTGGTTTTTTGCGCTTTTTTAGAAAAAAAGCATTGTTATATCAAACTGGAAACCCATTGACCATGGCGCACTTTGAGGAAAACCAATAAATGCTTATCACGGACTAAGGCGTACAATATAATGCCATGTTTTAATCCGGATAAGCACTTTTTAAGTTTTATGGGCACCGGGAAAGGGTATAACCCCTAGGTAGTTTATTCCAACGTACCCACAAGATTCCAAGATAATTTATCCGGGGAGGTAAAAGAGATGCTTTCCTCACCGAACTCGTTTACCAAAACTTCGGTAACTTCCGTTGCTCCCCCTGAGATTACCTTTTCCCTGTAGGCATTAATATCATTTACTTGATAGGTGAGCAATGACATTCCCAAGGAACCGGGTCTTGATTTTTCATGGGCATCCGGCATATTGGTAGAGGTAGCCATGGTAATGATTTTTAAACGTCCGGATAAGTGTCCTTTGATATCCAATGAAGATCGTGGATCATCATAATCATGTATGCTATATACTTCCTTACCATCTAGGCCAAAGGTCTGTTGGTTTCCGGAGGAGCATGTGGGTTTCCCGCCCAAGGTCTGTTCTTTCTGTTTAAGAAGGCCCAGACATTTGTCATAAAAATCCAATGTAGACGTATCATCCAGTCTTAAAAGGATACCGTGATGCGTAAACTGGCTGGACATCAAAAAACTGTTGTCATCGATATTGCCATAGGTGGGCTTTTCATAATTGTATCGCTCAAAAAGTGCCAGTCTGGTATGGGGATGAAGTGCAATTCCCTCCCGCACGCCTAGCGGTCTATCAAAAAATGGCCGCCCTTTGTCCATGGCATACACCTGTAGCCAATGTGGCATTATGTAAGACCATAATTCCCCCTTGGCAATGGCATCTTCTACATGGTTGAGTATGTTGAGTACACTTCTGGTCAGCAATACGCTCCATCTACCGCCATCTTGCCTTAAATTTATGGTATACCCTATGCCATCATTTTTGGGGGTGTCCCAGTGCATAAGTCTAATAAAGCTGTGGTCACTTTCAAGATGTTGCAACCTTACGGATGTCAATCCAGAATCAACATTGTACATTTTTTTAGCATCAGCTTTGGACAGTTTCCCTTCACTAACCTTTTTGTAGCCAAATTGGTTCCAAAACGCGATAGCATATTCAAGATCTGGGACACCAATACATGATTCATAGATTCCCCTAATAGTCTGTTTTGTGGTCATGGTTGTTCGTTTAATTTCCGGCTTGTTGATCAAGACAGATTTTTAATACTTATTTCGTTCTATAAATATAATTAATAACATTAATTATTAACAATATTAATCAAATAATTTATTAGTTTAACACCTTGTAATCAGATAATTAACTTTTAATTATTTGCTATATTACCAATAAAATAAATGCGGAAGATGTATGCTGCAAAGGCTAGCTTAGCGCTGTTTGATTTTTAATGGAAGATGCTGATATCCGGGTATAAAAAAAGGCACATTTGAACCTGAACTATAAAACATCTAATTTTCGCTTCAATCCAAAAAGTCTAAATGAGTTCATAACTAAAAAACCTGAGAAGCCAGCTTCTCAGGTTTAATACTAATAGTTATAAAATGTAAACCTATTTTGGGACAACTCATCCAATAAAAAAGGGAAGCCAATTGCTTCCCTTTTTCTCACTTAAACTTAAACTAACTCAAACTAAAATTTTTAAAACGTATAGCCAACGGTAAACAGTACCCTTTTCGGATTCTGGAATACTGCAGAGGTAATTCTGCCTGCACCAGTTGGGTTATTTTGTCTTTCAATAAGAGACGCATCTGTATTCTGTCCACCTACGACCAATTGTCTGGCGTTGGCTCCGTCGAACAAGTTTTTGATACGCATGGAGAACCGCAATTCATTTGTACCTAAAGGAAAGGCATAATAGCCGCCTAAATTGTATTCGGATATGGTGGGTAATTCAAATAAATTCAATGCATCTGCATAACCACCGGAATAAGTAAACCCTCCAAAATCGGCTCCCCATCTATCCGCGCTATATCCTACGGTAACGTTAAAAGTTGAAGATGGTATATTTTGAGCTTTAAGTCCTTCTAGGTTGATGCCGGCCTCATCTCCACTACCCACTAGATTTAGACCAAAAAGATCTCCAGCTTGATCCACATTTCCAGATACGGGAACAAAGAATTCTTCGTATTGGGAATCCTGTAGTGTTAATGCACCCCTTACCAAAAATCCTTTTAGGGCTTTTGGTGCGTATGTAGCAGCGAGTTCCCCTCCAAAAACGGTGTTGGACCCAGCGGGACGTTCAACGAATTCTCCTAAAGTTCCATCAAATACCGTCGCTGTCCTATTGTCAATACTCGTGCTGAATATGGTAGCATCTAGGGTGATATCCCCTAAGCCAGCCCTAAAACCAACTTCAAAATTATTGACCACCTCATTATCGTCTGGCAATACCGTAGTTAGGTTAATAGAGCCTGGTAATGAAAATGCGCGAACATAATTAGCATAAATCGCGGAGTTCTTTCCAACAAGGTAGTTGGCACCAATGGAATAGGAGAAATCTTCAAACTGAAGTTCGTTTTCCATAAATTCGGTTGGATTGAAATCGACGTTTGAATCGTCAATCTCTTCCGGGTCATTGTTGAAAGAATGCGTCAACCAATCATAACGAAAGGCAACATTGACACTAAGCTTATCGTTAAAAACTATTTCATCCCCAATGAAAAGTCCCGTAGCGGCTTCCCTTCTGTTGGAAGAAGTATTGGAAATAAAGGAGGTTGATACTGGTTGTGGAAATCCAAAGGAACCTGAGCTAAACCCAAAAGAAGGACCAACTTGCGGATTTCTAAAATCTACACTGGACCCATACACAAAATTAAGCCCCAAACGATCTCTGTTGGCCACACTGTAGTACAAACCACCACTAATGTTATGTTCAGAAGTTGCGCCTTTGATTTGTTTGCTAAGTCGATGTTCCGTAATCCACTCATTATTTTGGTTAAAAGCCTGCCCGTTAAAACGATTTACGATGTCATCGGCCGCATAGAAGGTCGAAAAGTTAAACTCATTGATATCCTCATATACAAATCGGTTATAGCGTATTCTTTCATTAATATACCAACCGCTTCCCAAATCGATATTAAAGTCTACACCAACACTTTCGCCACGGGTTCTTTCCCTATTGGCACCTGGAGCATCGGTAATTTGATTGCCATTGGCATCCAAAGCTGGAGCGGGGTTAAAAAATCCTTGGCGTACGCCTATTTCCCCAAACGCCCTGTCCAAAGGTCTTGCATCATTGAAAAAAGCATTCGCTGGGTGCCAACCTTCTAGAATACGGTTATTCTGGATATCCCAAGGGGCATCCGTAATATTCTGGAATTGGTTGTTAAAAACACTTCCATACAGACGAATAGATGAAGTTTCTGAAATCAAATAATCAAAATTAGCACGTACTTGTGCTCCCCTATCTTTGGCAAATTGCTCCTTGACACCGCCATCTTCTAAAACATAACCCCCTATATTGTAACGAAGTTTGTCACTTATGGGGCCATTAAAATTAAAGTCTGCCCTAAAGTCCACTTCGTCTTCAAATTGGTGTCCTTGTCTAGAGTTGTTGCTATACTTGGTCAATGAAAAATTACCATGGTGTTCCGTACCTCCGGTTTTGGAAATGATATTGATGGCACCTGCGGCAGCAGCCCTACCAAATAGCGTTGCTGCGGCTCCACGAACCACTTCGATGTTCTGTATATTCTGGTCAATACCAAAAAACTCTTGTTGACTACCCGATTGCGCAGCTATGGCAGAAGCAGGTAACCCATCTATCAAGGTTGTTGCAAATACGTTCCCACCTGGAAACCCTCTAATGTTAAAACCACCTTTTCTACCCTGTGTTTCATCAATGATGACACCGGGGGTATTCTGCAAGGCTTCCGTAAAGGATTCGGCCTTCAATGTGGCCAGTTCTTGCGTACTTATACTGTTAATAGCCGTAGTCGCCTGTAATTTTCGAACAGGCTTTCTGGTAGATGAAACCACGACTTCATCCAAAAGGCTCAAACTTTCCGTCAATTGTACATTAATAGTGGTTTCCGTACCTACTTCACGTTGGGCCCTACTAAACCCTATATAAGAGTATAACAGGATATCCCCTTGCGAAGCCTGTATGGCGTATGCGCCATTCTCATCTGTGGTGGTACCCGTACTGGTACCTCTTACCTGAACGGTAGCTCCCAAAATTGGGATTCCATTATCGTCCGTTACCGTACCGGTAATTTCTGACTGCGCGAAGCCGATTGCCGCCAACAATAAAAAGCTCCAAAGCTGGATTTTTTTTAAGTTTTTTTTAGTTTTCATCTAGTTCTACTTTTTGGTTATGATATATTGATTTTCTATAAAACCCTTGTATTTAAAGGATTGCAAGTGATTTTAAAATGGAAAATCCTACAAAATCTAGTCGAATATAATAATTAATTATGTTAATCATTAATTAAATTAACTATTTTTTTAAGAAATTTTTACACAGAGTTGTTGGTTACACCCAATTTTAAAGTGGTATAATACCATGATTTTACGGCTGGAAGACGTTTTACGTAAAGTTTTTTTGGAGGTAATTTCCATATGTCAACAGCATTTGGACACGCTCCTCCTTCGTAGCCCTGGATACCGCATAGGCAACAAAAGGAGAAACCACATCAAAACCAACAAGTTCCAAAATCCCCCCATTAATATTCTTAAGGATGTCATTAAGCGTCCGTCCATGCACACCGTCTTTGGTATAGTAGACTTCTGGACTACCCGTAGTAATGGAAAGAAACGCTTTTTTACCCTTAAAACGCCCCTCTTTATAAATACCATATTCACCTCCATAAGCAAATCCGTAGCTCAAGACCTTATCGACCCATCCCTTTAGAATGGCGGGCATGCTAAACCACCATAAGGGAAAATTGAACAGAAGTATGTCCGCCTTCTCTAAAGCTCTCATTTCTGCGCGCAAGGGCTTGTTGTATGTATTGCTGTTGTGGGCCGTAATTTGTTCAATGGCGTACTTGTAATAGTTGGCTTCTGAAATTGCGATAAAATCTCTTTTTCCGCCAACGGGGTCAAAATCCATGGCATAGAGATCGGAAAAGGTGACATGATGCCCTTCGTTTTCAAAAAATGTTTTGGCTGTTTGTCCTAAGGCAGAACAAAACGAATCTTTGTTTTCATGGGCGTGGACGATAAGAACATTCATAAGAGCGGTTTTTGTTTAGTTGCCACAAGATAGTTAATACGGTTAATAATTAATAAGGTTTACTTTTTTTAGTATCTTAGTTTGACCAAAACTAAAAACACGATCAATGTATACGACCGCTATAAAAAACACCGCTGTACTACTTATTTTCGTTGGATTTCTAATGGGGTGTAATACGCCTAACAAATCCAATGACACCATGGGCAAGGAACAAGATATGCAAACGGAAAGGGTCCATCCTTTTGCAGATAAAGCGTCCTACAAAAATGCTCCGAAAGTCTTAAAGAATTGGGTAGACGCTAGGGCAGGTACTGGAGCACCGGTGCATTGGGTGGCTGACGGTGGCGTGTATGAATACCCTACCGGAAAGAAATTGTTTGGGATGATCGGTTTTGATAGCTCTACGGTTATCTGGCCAGAAGAACCCGATGGGAAAATCGTCCATTTGACCCGTAAAACCTTCGCATATACGGACCCGGAGACGGGAGAGGTGCTAACGGAGTATAACGGACAAGCGGTCAGCCCCATTGCGTATCCCTACCAAATGATTACGTACCGATTGGAAAATGACCGTATATATGGTGATGTGGAGCAAGGTGTAGGGGATAGGGTACAAGTAATCAAAGCGGAGGACGGTATTCCATATCGACAAATGGGCAGCGGCTATATTTATAATGCAGCCGTGTTTTTGGATTTTCCGCTTCCCAATGGAAAACAATATCAAGCTTGGGAGAATTATGACTTTTTTATCCAACCGGAAGGCACGGTAGATGAACCCCACCAAATGGCATGGCAACGCTACGGGGCCTTACCCCCTTGGGCGGGAATGCCCAATACCAAATCCGTTATTCAATTGCATTCTTGGCGCGTGGAAAGTCATGAAGAGTTTCCGGAACAATTACTGGCTTGGGCAAAAGCGAATAAACCAAAATGGTTAAACCCTCCAAAAGATATCGCAGAGGTCCGTGCCTTACAAAATGGCGAAGCGGGTGCCGGTTGGGGAAGGTAACTTTACAACGAACGGACGTTAATTGACGCTTTCTAAAAGTTTCGCGCTATTTGGATAAAAATTCATGTAGTATTCTAGCGGAATCCTCCGCTTTATCAAAGAAGGCAAAAGCGCCAGCGTCTTGAATGACTTTTCGTTCTGCATTGGGGAGGATATCCAATAGGTTTTCTTGGTTGCTTACAAATTCATCCTGTTTGCCTTGCAAAAGGAGTACCGGCATTTGCAAGCTTTCCAGTGCAGCTTGCCGGTCCCATTTTAATACGGCATGGTGGGCGTCATATGGTCGCATTCTGGTCATCACACTATTAAGGTATGGTCTTAGGATATCGGCAAGGGAAGCATCTTGCATGTAGGCTGCGTACCGCTGCCAAGCTAACAGCAATGACTCGCCCTGTCTATCGAGCACCACTTTTTTCTTGCTGGACAGGTTTTTGGTAAACGCTTCTTTTTCCGCTTCGGTTTTGATTCCACTGGTGCCGGAAAGGATTACTTTTTCGGTCTTGTGCGGATAGCGATAGGCAAAGTTCATCGACATCAATGCCCCGCCGTGATGCCCTACCAAACTGCATTTTTGTATACCCAAATGCTCCAAAACGGCCAATGCGGCCTCTGTAAATTCTTCGACACCGGGTTCACTATCCGGATCACTGGACATACCGTGCCCGGGAAGATCAAAGAGGACCATTTGATAGCTATCGCAAAGATGAGGAACCAATGCGGCATATTCCTCCATACTGGAAGACGATTGATGAATGAACAACAAAGCGGGACCGCTACCTGCGGTGGCATAATGGAGTTGTCCGTCATTATGGTCCAGATACCCTCTTTTTAGTGCTTTTTCGGCCGTAATTCGATATAGATGAGCGCTATTTTTTTTCATAATAAGAAGCCCGTTTTTGTTTTGGGTATCGTAAAATACGGAAAAATAATTTAGTTAATTACATTAATGATTAATAATATTAACTAATTTTAGTACTTTTAATGACCAAATTAATAACACATGGGTGAGACGGCAACAATAACGGATCAAGATTGGCAGCACGAAATTCAAGAATGGATGGCTTCCTTGCAAGAAGTGATTGATTATCAAGGCGACAAACAAGCAGCGGACCTTATTAGGGAACTGCGTGCCCTCGCCATCCGCAAAGGGGTAATGCTAGGGGGAGAGGCCCTTAATTCGCCATACATTAATACGATAAACGTAAAACACCAACCTCCTTATCCCGGGGATACGGTTATCGAGAACAAAATAGAGAACATCAACAGATGGAACGCCATGGCCATGGTATTGCAGGGCTATGATAGCGGAGAAGGCGTTGGCGGCCATATTGCCACCTATGCTTCCGCAGCAAGTATGTACGAAGTGGGACTTAATCATTTCTTCCGCAAAAAATCCGAGGACTATGGTGGGGATTTGGTTTCTTTCCAACCCCATGCCGCCCCCGGGGTGTATGCCCGGGCGTTGTTGGAAGGCAGACTCACCTTGGACAACGTAAAGAACTTTAGACGGGAACTCCAACCCGAGGGGGGACTTCCTTCTTATCCGCATCCCAGACGTTTACCGGAGTTTTGGGAAATCCCCTCGGCGTCCATGGGACTTATTGGGGTTAGCGCCATTTACCAAGCCCGTTTCCAAAAGTATTTGGAGAATAGGGGACTTAAGGAGAAAAAAGGGGGCAAGATCTGGACGTTTGTGGGGGATGGTGAAATGGACGAGCCGGAAACTTTGGGCACACTCAATATTGCCGTTCGCGAGCAATTGGATAATCTGGTCCTTGTGGTCAATTGTAACCTGCAACGTTTGGACGGTCCGGTACGCGGAAATGGAAAGGTCATCCAAGAATTGGAACGCAGTTTCTTGGGCGCAGGTTGGAACGTTACCAAAGTGATCTGGGGCAGTGAGTGGGATTCCTTGTTGGAACGCGACCAAAAAGGCATTTTGGTAGACCGAATGAATAGGGCGTTGGATGGGGATTACCAGATGTATTCCGTACTCCCCGGTAAAGAGGTGCGGGAACACTGGATACAAGACAATCCGGAGTTGGAGGAATTGATGCACTCCTTGTCCGATGAAGAAATAAAGACCATAAAAAGAGGGGGTCACGACTATAAAAAGATATACGCCGCTTTTGATAAAGCTGCCAAACCTAACGGCAAGCCTAGCGTTATCCTTATGAAAACCCTTAAAGGCTATGGAATGGGGGATTCCGGAGAAGGAAAAAATACCACCCACCAGAAAAAGAACATGAGCGCGGAAGAGCGTATTGCGGCGGCCAAACGTTTTGGTATTCCGTTTAGTGAGGAAGATGCGGCAAAAGCAAAATTCTATGTCCCTGCTGACAATAGTCCAGAGATTACCTATCTAAAGGAAAAGCGACAGCAATTAGGTGGATTCCTACCAGAACGAAAAGACGAGGCACCGACGATCAAAACCCCCGGGGATGAACTTTGGGGCGAATTCTATACGGGCACGGAAGGACGAGAAGTATCCACGACCATGGTTTTGGTTCGTATTATCACCAAACTATTACGGCAAGAAGGAATTAAGGAATATGTAGTACCTATTATTCCCGATGAGGCACGGACCTTTGGTTTGGACGGCCTGTTCCGTTATGCGGGCATTTATCAACCTAAAGGACAGTTGTACAAGCCCGTGGATGCGGACAGTATTTCGTATTACAGGGAGAGTGCGGACGGCCAGATTTTACAAGAAGGTATTTGTGAGGCTGGGGCCATTGCCTCTTTTATGGCGGCAGGTTCCGCCTACGCGATGCACGGAGTGCCTATGATCCCTTTTTATGTATTCTATTCCATTTTTGGTTTTCAGCGTGTAGGGGACATGATCTGGGCCTGTGGGGATATGATGTGTAAAGGGTTCTTGATCGGGGGGACCTCAGGGCGTACAACGCTTAATGGCGAGGGTGTGCAACACCAAGATGGGCATTCCCATATCCTATCCAGCATCGTACCCAATATGAAGAGTTATGATCCGTCCTTTGCATTTGAGTTAGCAACAATTGTGAAGGACGGTATCTACAGAATGTACGAGCTAGAGGAGAAAATCTTTTATTACATCACCGTAACCAACGAAAATTATGTGATGCCCATTATGCCGGAAGGTGTGGAAGAAGGTATCATCAAAGGGATGTATCGCTATGAGAAGTCCATCAAAAAACCGAAAAGCGGTCGAAAAGCACATTTGATGGGCAGTGGTTCCATTATGATGCAGGTTCTGGAAGCCAAAAAATTGCTGGAGGAATTGGATATTGCCACGGATATCTGGAGCGTAACCAGTTATACGGAACTCCAACGTAATGCCTTGGACGTGGAACGGGACGGGCTATTGGCTACCGATGGGGAAAAACCCAAAGCCTATATCGAGGAACTTTTAGAAAAAGAGACCGGTGTTTTTGTATCGGTGTCAGATTACGTAAAACAATGGGGCCATGGCATATCCAAATGGATGCCCAAAGCTTATCATGTGTTGGGTACGGACGGCTACGGCTTGAGCGAAGGCCGTGAAGACCTTAGGAACCACTTTGAGATAAGTCCAAAGTTCATTGCCCTGGCAGCCTTACAATTGTTACGTAAAGAAGGGGCCGCCACGGCTAAAGAGGTGAAAGACTTTATCAAAAAGCACCAGATAGATACCGCCAAAATAAATCCGGCTAAATAAAAGACATCCACCAGTAAACTGAATATGATGACCGAATTAAGACTACCTTCCTTAGGGGAGGGCATAGAAAAAGGGACCATAATCTCCATTATGGTGTCTGTTGGTGATACCGTAAGTGCAGAGCAACCACTATTGGAAGTGGAAACCGATAAAGTGGTGGTAGAAGTCCCTGCGGATAGCGCAGGTGTGGTGACCGCCATAAACGTTACCCTTGGCGATGAGATTACGGAGGGAACTCCCTTTATAACATTACAAAGCGAGGAAGATATCGAGGCACCTATTGCCGTAGAAACGCTTTCCAGCGAGGCAGCGGCGGTAGCCGTCGCGGCACCTCCCGTGGCAAAAGTGGACACCAAAGCGACCAAGACAACGGAAGCCAAAGTAGCCACTACAACAGATTTAAAACTGCCCTCTTTGGGGGAAGGCATCGAAAAGGGTACGGTCATTAACATCATGGTAAAAGAAGGGGATACCGTTGCCGCGGAACAGGCCCTTATGGAAGTGGAAACGGATAAAGTGGTGGTTGAGGTACCCGCAGATTACCCTGGGGTCATTACTTCGGTTTTGGTTGCCGTGGGGGATGAAATAGGGGAGGGAACCCCAATTCTAAGCATACGGGGCGAAATGGCCGCTAGCGAAAATGAGGAAACCGCAGCTCCAGTTGCAGTGGAAGAAGCCCTACCCCAGCCAACAGCGACCCCAACACTACCCAAAAAGACAAACATTCCTATACCCGCAGCCAAATTGGATAGCGGTAAACGCGGCTTTAGGGCATCGCCATTAGCAAAAAAGATAGCCCGTGAAATAGGCATCACTATTGCCGATATTCCGGTGGACCAACCCGGTAAGCGTATCTCTGTGCAAGACGTTAAGAATTATGCCAAACAACTTAACCAAAACAGGGCAACGGGCGCGCAGCTGCCTGCTATGACATTGCCGGACTTGGGCAAATGGGGAAGTATTCGCAAAGAAGGCATGTCCGGGATCATGCAAGCCACCAGTAAGAACATGACCACCTCATGGAGCCAGATTCCACATGCGTGGCTCCAAGAAAAAGTGGATATCACCTATTTGGAAAAGCAGCGCCAAAACCACAAGCAGGCCATAAAAGCCAAGGGAGGTTCCTTGACCATTACCGGTATTTTAGTTAAGGTAGTTGCCAAGGCATTGGAAGATTTTCCCATTTTTAACGCCAGTTTAGATGCTTTGAACAACCAGTTGGTGTACAAAGATTATATCAATATTGGGGTAGCCGTAGATACGGATCGCGGATTGTTGGTACCGGTACTAAAAAATGCCGATGAAAAGAGCATCACGGATATTGCCTTGGAACTGGGCGATTTGGCCAATAGGGTCAAACAACGTAAAATAGGTGCGGCCGATTTAGAAGGTGGCACCTTCACCATTTCCAACCTAGGCGGAATAGGGACTTCAGGTATTTTTCCTTTGGTGAGCTTTCCGCAGGTAGCCATTCTTGGGGTCGCAGCCAGTCAAACGGAAGCCGTATGGGTAGCTAATCAATTTCAGCCCAAGTTACTCATGCCGTTGACCATAGGTTTCGATCATAGGATCATTAACGGTGCGGATGCCGCCCGCTTTTTACAGCATGTCAAAAACCTGTTGGAAGATTGGTTCATGTGGAACATCTAAGGGCCTAAATTGATTGGAAAAGTAGGAGTATGGCATTCCCGTTGGGTCGGGCTATCGCTACTCGCTTTTTGATGCCAAAAGAGCTCAAACAGACTGCTCTATCCCTAATGCAGGCCTACAGTTTGACCACGACCTTTCCGCAGCTTTTCCCGGCCAAAAGATAGTTGGAAGCCTCCACAATGGAAGCAATTCCGTTAAATTCCGAAGGGTCTACCTTAACCTGTAGTTTTCCGTTTTGGTATTGGTCAAAGAGAATATTACGTGCGGCAGGGTGCTCGTCTTTGTACAAATGGTTCATAAAACAACGTACGGAAGCCCCTTTCCAATACAGCTTTTCGTAGACCCGGGGTCCGGTAACTTTTTCAAATTGGGGTTGTGCAAATTCCGTGGCCAGGCCACTGACCACCAACCTGCCCAAAGGTGCCAAGTTGGGCAGCAAGGCATCAAAAATAGAAGTACCAACGGAGTCAAAACCAACATCGATTCGGTTGTGGTATTCTTCTGCCAGTACGGTCCCAAGATCCTCTTTTCTGTAATTGATGATTCGGTCGCAGGCATTTAGGCCTTGCAGAAGTTCCTTCTTTTCATCCGTGCCACAAATACCGACCACATGGCAATTTTTTTGTTTGGCCAATTGCACCACCAGATGCCCCAAACCGCCGGAGGCGGCAGAAACTACAATAGTCTCTCCTTCCTTTAGCTCAGCCACGTTTTTAAGGGCCAAATAGGCAGAAACCCCGGTAGGGTTTAGCGTAAGGTATTCTGGTGTGGCTTCCGGAATGGGAATTGGCTCCCCAGCCTCCAAAACCTGATATTCTTGGTAGGCCGTGCCCACTTTTACCGTAGAAACGGCTTGGCCTAGGGATATATTGGTCACTTCATTGCCTTTATCCACAATGACACCTACTGCCTCCACCCCAAACACATAAGGAAATGTTATCTTAATGTAGGGAATATTACCCCGGTACAGCTCCCGATCATAAATGGCATTGATCCCAAGGTATTTATTTTGGACCATCACCTCCGTAGCCCTTAATTTTGGCAGGGATTTTTGCTGCAGCGCGCTAGCTTCGGTAATGGTTTCAGCAAACTGTGTCAATGCTAATTGCGTATTGGTTGGCATCTTTAAGCTATCTTTAATGGGATGAATCGTATTCTATGGAATTTTTAAAGAAAAACCTCCTGGTCTTTTTTCTAATGTATGGCCTTTTGGGCCATTCGCAAAATAGCGAACTTAAAATTACGGACTATTACCCCCTTTCCGATGGAAACGAGTGGCGGTATTCCGCACCCAAAACTTGGAAAGATGACGACTATATCTCCCGAATAGCAAAAGATAGTACCAACTTCAAACGCTTCTTTGAACGCCGCTACGAACATCCGGATACCCTGAACCAGACTTTTCCGGAACTTAAAGGCGTTCAAAGTTTTTTGCACTTTGATGCGACCGGGGCCGCTAAAATGCTTCAAATCAATGAGGAAGGACTATACTATGTTGGGGAACTTTTTGCAGACGGTAAAAGTTTTGTTCTTTTTGATCGGCCGATACTTTGGTTTCTAGAAACATTACAGTTGAGTTCACGTGATATGGCGGATACGTCTTTTTCCAGGTATTTTAATACGGGGGAAGTTAGCCGTGGAAACTTTACCCTATCACAACGGATTAATGGTCCGGAAACCATCAAAGTTCCGGCTGGAACTTTTGCGGATTGTATCAAAGTAAGTTTTACCAATAGTTGGGATTTTGGGGGTGGAACTTGGGCCAGATCGGAGAACGTGTATCACCATGCCCCAAACGTCGGTGTCGTAAAAGCTTCTGCCCGATTTATCGTTGGCCAAAGCTGTAAAGTTATGGTCAATAGACTAGTAGAACCAGATCTTAAAAAATATACGGTACGTTA
>CALEYA010000020.1 GCA_937926215.1 uncultured Croceitalea sp.
ACGCAAAAAGGCCGTCTTTAGGGGCTAATGCCGGAACAGTCGCTAAAAAATCCGGAATACTGAATACTATGGTGGTGACCACCACCCATCGGAATACTTTTGGTGAAGCATAACGCTCTGGCAAAACATTGAGGATAATCAATACTATGGTAATGGGATAGATAAACATTAATGCGGGCAAAGCAATAGCGATGATATAACCCACATTAAACTGCCCCATGACCACACCCAGAACACACCCAATAACAGCCGTAGTAAAATAAGCCGTTCTAGAATTGTTGAATTGTCCTTTTATAAAATCCGCAGTACCGGTAGCGATACCTACCGCGGTGGTAAAACAAGCCAGACTTACCAAGACGCTTAAGAATATGTTTGCTGTAGCGCCTAAAGTCTTTAAGCTAATACCGCTTAACAATGCTGTTCTGGAAATGTCCGGTTCAAACTCAGCATGTACTACCGCTCCCGTAAGGATAAGTCCGGTATAAATTAGGAAAAGGCCCAATCCAGAGAAAATACCGGCTTTAACAATAAGGTTCTTTTTTTCTTGATACGGAATCTTATCGTTTTTTAGGTTGATGGAAATGATGAGTACCCCACCAACGACTACCGCGCCAATGGCATCAAAAGTCTGGTACCCTTCTAAAACACCTTTACTAAAAGGACTATCAAAAGAGGTGGCGCCAAAATTGAAATCGAAACCAAAAATAGCTTGGACAATGATAGCGACTAAAATAAGAATGATGGCCGGGGTAAGGATCTTGCCAACAACATCCAGAATCTTGGAACGATTGACCACAAACACAAAGACCAAAAGAAAGTAAATCAAACTGGTTAATAGAGAAGACGAATCAAAAAAAGGGGCAATTCCCATCTCATGGGTTACGGATGCCGTTCTTGGGGAAGGAAGGCTTATGGAAATGGCGTACACCAGATAGCAATAGACCCAACTAAAAATTGGGGATACTTTTTTGCCAAAATCAAACATGGTACCCTGCAATTTGGCATGGGCCCAAATCCCTAAAATAGGAATGATTACGGCCGAAAGACAGAATCCAAAAGTGACCAACCACCAATCTTCACCACCTTTAAAACCAAGCTGCGGTGGTAGGATAAGATTGCCTGCGCCAAAAAACAACGAAAAAAGTGCGAATGCTACTACAAGAACATTCCTTTTTGTAATCATAATGGAAAAATATTTGGAAAGATAGGTCAAATTTGTATATTCAAACCGAAGGTATTTTATCGATTTTTATGAACATTTCATCGAATTTGTGCATTTCATCGAAAAAAACAAAAAAAAACCATTGACAAAAGAATAAACTTGAAATTCAGGGCGTTGCCCTATAAACCAAACTGTTATCCGCTACGTATAACCAACAACAAACATCAACTAAAGCATTTATCGACCCCAAATCGAGACCGTGCAGTCCTAAATTATGATTTATGAAACAAACTACTACTCCAGATGGCAATAAACTAACTGGCATCTTTTGCAATTTCTTCGGGCATCACTTTGTAGTCTCAAAAAAGGTAACGGAGCACATTAAGGAATATCAGTGCTTGCATTGCCAAAAACAGGTAACCACAGATGAACGTGGCAAACTTTCTGCATTAACCCCTCAAATGCAAGAAATCAACAGCACATTGGAAGATATGTACCAAAAACGCAATCGCAGATCCGCTAGGGCGATTGCCCGTAAGAACGTCGCCTAAAAGGAGTTCCAGCCCTGTGCTTTTAAAGGAATTTTAGAACTGTCACGTGCCACAAGATGCGCCCCTTCGGCTTTTTCACACATATGCCCTATAACCGTTAGGCTTGGATTGCCCTTGATTTTTGGAAAATCGTTCTGGTCTATGGTGAATAGCAGTTCGTAGTCTTCACCACCGCTCAAAGCGATCATCGTACTGTCCATTTTAAACTCCTCCGAAGTACTGATTACGGTAGGGTCCAAGGGTATTTTATCCTCATAAAGATTACAGCCCACCTCACTTTGCCCGCACAGATGCAAGATTTCCGATGATAGGCCGTCACTAATATCGATCATTGCCGTTGGGGAAACTTCCAGTTTTTCCAACAACTCCACCACATCTTTACGTGCCTCCGGCTTTAATTGGCGTTCCACTAGGTAGGCGTACGGTTCTAAATCCGGTTGGTTGCCAGGGTTTACCTTAAAAACCTCATTTTCCCGTTCCAAGACCTGTAGGCCAAGATAAGCTCCGCCCAAATCCCCGGTAACAACCAACAAATCGTTCTCCTTAGCCCCGTTTCGGTAAACAATGTCTTTTTCAACAGCTTGGCCAATAGCCGTAATACTGATGAGCATCCCTTTTGTAGATGAGGTGGTATCCCCACCGATAAGGTCAACGCCATAGACTTTGCAAGCGGCAGCTACGCCACTGTAAAATTCTTCCAATGCTTCCAAGGGAAACCGATTGGAAACCGCAAGGGAAACCGTTATTTGGGTGGCCATGGCGTTCATGGCATAAATATCGGAGAGGTTGACTACCACCGCCTTATATCCCAAATGTTTTAAAGGCATATAGCTTAGGTCAAAATGGACCCCTTCTATTAAAAGGTCGGTAGAAACAACCGCTTTGGAATCCTTAAAATCCAAAATAGCGGCATCGTCCCCAATGCCTTTCAAAGTTGATTCTTGATGAATGGAAAACCCTTTGGTAAGGTGTTTGATCAGGCCAAATTCGCCAAGTTCTTCCAAGGAAGTACGGGCTTCGTTTTTATCTGCTAGCATCCTGCAAAAATAAACCGAATACTTTAAAATTGTATCTTTACGATAACCCAATACATAAACATGAAAAAAAGTATCCCCACGCTGCTATCATGCGCTTTATTGTTGTTTTTATTTTCCTGTGGAAGTGATGACAACGGCACGCAGACTACGCCAGATGATGATACCATCATGATGATGGATGACGATGACAACGGTGTTGACCCCACAACCGGTATGATACCCTGCGAAAATGGGATGGCCGGGGATTTTCCCTGTGCGGGTTTTGATTTATTAGGGAGGATTACCTTGGACGGTTTGTCCGCCAACTCGGCAAATGATATTTGGGGCTGGACCGATCCTAACACCGGTAGCGAGTATGCCTTGGTCGGTTTGGATAATGGAACCGCCTTTGTGGATGTAACCGGGGATGAACTCCTGTATTTGGGGAAATTACCAACGGCAACAAATCCTAGTACTTGGCGGGATGTAAAGGTATATGACAATTACGCTTTTATAGTTTCTGAAGCCTCAGGTCATGGTATGCAGGTGTTCGATTTGACCAGATTAAGAGGCTTGACCACAGCACAGAATTTCAGCTCGGATGCGGATTATACCGCAATTGGGAATGCCCACAACGTTGTGATCAATGAAGAAATGGGCTTTGCCTATCCTGTTGGTACCGCAAGAAATGACGCTTTTAATGGAGGTGTCCATTTTGTAGATATACAAAACCCCTTGAATCCGACAGGTGTTGGAGGATATGGTGTAAATGGGTATACCCATGATGCCCAAGTGATTACCTATAATGGTCCGGATACGGATTATACAGGCAGCGAAATTTTTATAGGATCTAACGAAAACGAGATTGCCATTGCTAACATTACGGATAAAAATGCGCCTACCGAAATAAGCACTTTAAGTTATGCCAATTTAGGCTATACCCACCAAGGTTGGTTTACGGAAGACCATCGCTTTTTTATTTTAGGCGATGAGCTGGACGAACAGGACTTTGGCTTTAATTCCAGAACCTTGATTTTCGACATGCAAGATTTGGACAACCCTGTATTGCATTTTGAATATACTGGACCAACCCAAGCCATAGATCATAATGGGTATGTATTGGGCGACGAATATTACCTAGCCAACTATACAGCTGGTATGCGGGTATTGGATATCTCTAATATTGCGGATAGGGATATCTCTGAGATTGCTTTTTTTGACACCTTCCCCGGTAATGATGCTGCCAGCTTTAATGGGGTTTGGAGTGTATATCCCTATTTTGAAAGCGGTAAGATTTTAATCAATGATAGCAATACCGGTTTGTTTGTGGTAAGACGGTCGCAATAAGAAATCCTACAGAACCCCTTAAAATGAAAAATAAAGGAACTGGATTTTTCCTCACCCTACTTTTGGTTTTGGTAACGGCTTGTTCCAATGACCAGGGGGAAACAGTAGAGGGAACAGAACCGGTTGTGGCAGTGCCTATCGTAACCAGTATCGGCGGTAGTCTTAACGATAATGCCAATGCCGTAATTGCTACGGCAGATGGCGGTTATGCCGTTTTAGGGCATACCCAAAGCGCGGATGGGGACGTTACGGATAAAACGGATACCAGTTTTGATTATTGGCTTTTAAAGTATACTGCGGAAGGGACCTTGCAATGGTCAAAAAGGTATGGCGGTAGTGGCGATGATCGGGGTAATGATATTGTAGAAACCACTGATGGAGGTTATGCCATTCTGGGGTACAGCACAAGCGCCGATGGGGATGCCAGTCAAAATGCCGGTGCCCAAGACTATTGGATCGTCAAAGTAAGCGCAGTTGGGGAATTGCAATGGGAACGTTCCTATGGATTTTCCGGGCGGGATGAAGCATTATCACTAATACAGACAAGCGACCAAGGATTTTTGGTCGTTGGCGAACTGGATGTGACCGCTTCCCAAGGCGAGGGCATAACACTCCAACGACAACGCCATGCGGGGGGCAATTATTGGGCTTTAAAGTTGGATTCCAGTGGCATGCTGGAATGGAGCAACTTTTTTGGTGGCACCTTTACGGATTCTGCTTTTGAAGTAGTAGCCACAAATGATGACGGCTATCTGATTATTGGGTCTTCGGACAGTAACGATGTGGATATTTCAGATAACAAGGGGAGTTATGATTTTTGGGTGGTTAAAATAGCGGCTGAAGGCAGTTTGCTATGGCAGAAAAGTTATGGTGGTTCGGAGATTGATCAGGCAAGGGCGGCAGTTGCCACGGGAAATGGCAACTATCTTATTGTGGGCGATACCAGAAGTTCTGACCAAGATATTAGTTTGAACAACGGTGGGGCGGATGTTTGGTTGTTAAACATTGATAACGAAGGAAATATCCTTTGGGAAAGAACCTTTGGCGGCAGCGCGTTTGATGTCGGTCGGGATATATGCCCTTCACAGGATGGTGGTTACTATATTACGGGAAGTTCCAGAAGTTTGGATGGCGCAATTACCACCAATAAAGGAAAGAACGATGTTTGGCTGTTAAAAATAGATGAAAGCGGCACCTTGGAACAACAGTGGACCTTTGGCGGTTCTGAAATTGATTTTGGCCATAGCGTTACCCAGTTACAAAACGGAATTGTAGTTGTAGTAGGTGAATCTGCCAGTACCGATGGTGACTTGACGGAGAACAAGGGATTTACGGATATGATAAAAATTGAATTGCGATGAAAAAACGAGGCTTTTGGGCACTGGCACTCTTTAGCATACTCTTTTTTGGGTGCAGTAATGATGCCTCGGATGAGACGGCCCCGGTAAGCGTAACCCTTAATTTTAACCATAATTGGGATGGGGAGGCAGTCACCGGAAATGATTTAAACCAAGTAAAGTTCACCAATGCCAATGGGCAATCAATGAGCGTGGAATTGCTGCGGTATTTAGTTTCCGACGTCACTTTTGCCCGTGCCAATGGTGAGTCAATAACCATAGACGGGTATAACTTAATAGACTTAACAAGGGATACCGGACTTTCTTTTTCACTCCCTCAAGAAGTTCCCGCTGGAAGTTATGCCAGTGTTTCCTTTACTTTTGGGTTTGATAATGAGGACAATATTGATGGAGCTTATCTCGATTTGAATTCCGTTTCTTGGAATGTTCCCATG
>CALEYA010000021.1 GCA_937926215.1 uncultured Croceitalea sp.
CTTCTACTAGATCATCTGGTACCGTAAAAGTAATTTCATTGGTTAACGCATCAAAAACATAGGTTACCCCAGGAGCACCGGAAACATCAACACTCATAAAAGTGGTGTTTACGGGAAACACGTCCCTAATAGTAAAATCCCTGGCATCGTCATTACCAATATTTCCAAAGGTCAGCACATAATCCAAGGTTTGTCCAAGGTTAACCCCTTGTCCCGTAATATCGTTTCCGCCAATATCCTCCACCCTTTTTTCCAAAAAGATATTAGGTTCGATAATTTCTACATTGAAGGAATTAAAGAACGGATAGTACTGATCGCCGTCCGTTGAAAACCGAAACACCGCCCCAGTTTCACCATTTGGAATAACGGAGTTAACGGGATTGCTAAGCAAGAATATATCGGTATCGTAACCTAAGGTGTTAAGGCTGGCCGGATTTCTGTTGGTTGTGATTGCACTGTTTAAGGTGATATTGCTATTGAAGAAATTATCCGTTGGGTTTGCGGAATTGCCCAAAGTTGTAAAACCAGTGTTACTGTCAGCTTGGATACTAAGCCCATCCCCAACAATCCTGAAATCCCCTTCAAGGGTACCAGCTCCTAAAGAAACGTTTACAGGACCAACCGGAATGGTCTCAAAACCCGAATAAGGAATATCAATCGAGTTCGTGTCGTTTATCCGTGCAAAGCCATCAAAAGTTGAAATCAGTTTTCCCGTAAGAGTAGGGTTTTCATACACGATGACCAAGGTCCAACCTCCTGCAGAACCCCCTTGTCCTGTCATTTGGCCCGTGGTCGCCCTAATATTAGCAACCGTGTAATCCCCTGTAGGGTCCGCCAAAGCGGTCACCAAGGAGGTCACATCGGCATAACAGGAATAAGGACTGTTGGCTTGGATTTCCGGATCCGTACTCAAGAAACCGTCAAATAGAATCTCGTCTGCGACAATGTCAACATAGGCTCCGCCCGGAACTTGAAATTTGACTTGGTTAAAATCGGTTTCCCTGTTGGTACCGGGAGCAATGGTATTACTGGTTACTGAGGGGATAGTTTCATCAAACGTACCATTTGCAGTCTCACTGGGATAGGTAGCGGTCCAATAAAGCCCCGCATAGCGAATGAGGTTACAGTTTGCCTGTGGAAAGGCAAAAGTGGATGAACTGGAACTAAAGGTAGTGGGGTCGCTATCGACATCAATGTATTGCATGTTTTTGAAATCATTGAAGTTGGTAGCCCCACTGACATCATTATTACCAGTATACGATTCGTCATTTAAAAGGTTATTGTAGGCATCGTTAACGCCTTCTCCGGATGTCCCGCTATCCCTATTTAGGATGTTGTTCCCAATGAAAGTAAGGTCTCCCCTTAAATTACTTTGGTAACGAATTTCAAAGTTGTTAAGTTCCTGGGCGATAACAGTATGTACGCCTAGGAGCATAGCTATGACTATGAAAAAGGGTAAACCTTTTTGTTTTAAGTACGTTGCGATCATTTTTTAGGTAGTCTGGTTAGGTTTAACACGTATGATCCAAAGTTTGTCTTGGTACGTGTCATTTAGTTTGGAGTAGTAAGATGTTAATGCATTGGTCCACTCTTCATGCTTTTTAAGGTAGACATAGCGATAGTTGTTTTCTGGATTGATAAAATAGCCTGCTTCAAAACCTTGGGCTTGGAGGTCTTTTACAAATCTTTTTGCATTGTTTGGTTTCGCGAAGACATTGGCTATGATGTAAAAACCATTGCCAAGACCATTAATGTTATGGGTTGCGTAGGAAACTTTTTTGGTTTTGGTTAGATCGGAGCTGTTTTCCGCGTTCGAAGGATTGTCCTCGTTTTGGTTGGAAGCCACGGCATAATCTGAAGTGTTGGAATAGTCCGCGTTGGCAGCTTTAACGTTCATTACCCAGGTATCCCCGCTGTAAGAACCGTTAAGCCCACTTTTATAGGCGTTTATAGCATCCGTTTTATTGGCAAATTCCTTAAGGTATACGTAGTTCATCCCGTTTTTAGGATTGGTAAAGTAATCAGCTTCCAAGCCTTGGGCCCTTAAGTCGTCAATAAACTTGTTCATGTGCTTTGTTCCTTTATAAACATTGGCTATGAGGTAGTGACCGCTTTGTACGTTGGGTATAGCGACGGGATTATACCGATATGTTTTTTTGGTAGCTGTGCTTGCTTTTTTCTTAGCAATTTTGGTAGCTGCGCTTGGTTTTGTTGAAGCGGCCAAGGGAGCGGTCGTATTTTTTAGTGCCGCAACGCGTTGCGGTTTTTTAACCGTATTCAATTGAATGATAGCTTTTGAAGCGGTAGTATTGGTGAGCGGGGTATTGCTGGCAATTTGTGTTTTTTTGGACAGGTTGGCGGTATCCAGATTGGCAAAGTACATGGCCCTTGCCTGCTTTTCCAGTTCTGGGTTGTCTTCTCCCTGGTTTTGTCTACGAACCATACGCATAACAAGTTCAAAACGGCGTTCAAGATCACCTTGTCTTGCTTTTTCTATAGAGTCTTGACGGTATAGTAGTTCATCTAGGATACTGTTATTTTCGGCGAGCTTTGTTTCAAGTTCTGCTATTTTAAAGTCTTTTTCGGAAAGGGAAAGTTCTTCGGTCGGAACGGTTTCTTCCGTATTTTCTACCAAGCTTTCGTTTTCTTTTTCAAGAAGCACGCGATCCTCTGTTAAGTTGGGCGTAAAGGAGAATGCTAAGGAGATCTCATGGTTTACCCCAAAATCCTGAAAGCTATCTGATAATCCTTTTTCAACGGTGTATCCTAAAGAAATACGTTTGTTGAGGTTAAATCCAATTCCTGCCGCAGCACCATAAAAATCATCATAACCGGCTTGTAGCCACCCTAGTTTGGGGACATCAAGGATCAAACTTCCACCGAGACTTATGTCATTGACCGGACCGGTTTGTACCCTGGCAAGGGGAAGCAAGCGGGCATTTTCAAAGATGCCGGAAGAGTTTTTAAACTGATGGGTGTATTGCAAATGACCGGTAAAGGTCTTGTCACTAAACTCCGTTAAGGATTCACTGGTCTTTAGGTTGTAATCAAAGAGGTTGTTGGCAAGCACCCCAAAATCAAAAGCGCCATAAGAAAGATTAAACCCGGGCTGGAAGGTAATCAGGGATGTGCCGTCCGATCCTGTCAACAAGAAGTCGCCATCATCAACCGGGTTGGCCCTATTGGTGTTTAGCCCACTATTGTAATAGGAGAAGTTACCTCCAAACGTAAAATTACTTTTATCACTTAACTTAATACCATAGGCATAGTTGGCCAATAGACCAAAGTTTTCAATTAACCCTTCGCGCTGTGTATAAAGACTTAGGCCTACCCCACTTCGGTCCCCTATTCGGCCACTGTAACTTAGGAAATAAACCTGATTGTTATCATCAAAAGATACTGATTGGTTTCTATGGAACAAATTGATGTAAGACTTGTTCTCCCGTACCGTGGAAAAGGTTGGGTTGATCAAGAACCTATTGAACTTGACCAGGTTTTGAGTGGGAACATCAAAAGCCACAAAAGGAGATTCTTGTTGCGCCCTAAGCCCCTTGCAGGTTACAAGGAACATAAGTGTTAATAAGAGGTAGGTATACTTTCGCATTTTGGGTTATCTAATGACGGTTATGGTACCTTGTCTAAGGGTACTGTTCGCGTTTCTTATTTTGTAATAGAATATTTGGTTTTTTCGGGTAAAGGATGTGGACGAAGCAGGCCAGTTGTTTTGGTACCCTTGCTCGTTGACAATCTCTTCACCTTGTTCGTTATAGATAATGACAGAAACCTCATCGTTTCTAGAATAGGTATTGGGGATAACCCATAAATCGTTGATGCCATCGCCATTGGCGGTTATCACATTAGGGATGTCAAAATTGTCCCTAAAGGCAACCGTTAGCACCCTACTTATTTGGCATTCACCCACTCGGGCCAATAACAGGTACTCCCCTTCTTCGCTAAGGGTTATGCTCGATGTGCTTGACAATAAGGAATTTCCTTGATCGAACCACTCATAGCTATCCGCTCCGGAAGCGTTTACGGTTTGGGACTCTCCTTCTGGAAAAACAAGGTCGGTTTCCGTATCTAATTGCAGGGCAGTATCATCAAAATCAACAATAACGATTTCATTGGATACGATGGGGCATCCGTCGGCACTTATTCGAAGTTCATAAGTTCCACTTTGCGTAACCGTTAAGGTTTCATCAGTTGTGGATATGCTTGAACCGTTTAGTAACCAAGCAAAATCCGCACCGGAAAGAGTTGTTGTGGTCGATAGTTCAGGAGTAATACCATCACAAATAACCGAGGACGAACTGACAACGGTGATGGCCGCATTTGCGTTTAGACGTACGTTCAATGCGTTGGAAGTCATGGTAAAGGCATCCAATTCCGCGTCTAAGGTATATGCTCCATTTTCTGTGGCATCGTTCAATTGAATTTCATCTGAAGTACGGCCCGCAACGGCATTCCCATCGTTAAGCCATTGGTAGGTAAAATCATTCCTTAGGGTTGCCGTAACATCCAAACGGTTCCCATTGGGATCAATAGCGGTTATGGACTGAACGGACAAGCGCACAGGCCCTAACATACAATCGGTATACGCATCGGTATAATCCACGACAAGTTCAAAGCTATCAGGCAAGACAACCGTAATGTTTTCTGAGGTTTTTGGTGGTAGCGTACATGCCCCCCCATTTTCTGTAACAGCTACCCTGTAGACGGCAGCTTGGGTAACGGTTAAGGTGTTGTTGGTTTCACCGGTAATTGGCGTATCATTCATAAACCACTCAAAGCTTGGGCTTACCGCCGATGTGCTTACGGATAGGTTTTGGGACTGTCCCGGGAGTAACACTAGGTTGGTATCCGTATCCAAGCTTACTGTAAAGTCCCCTGCCCCAGTAATACTTACAGGGTCCGATTGTTCGGTACAGATGCCAGCACTCTCAATTTGCACGGTATAGTCCCCTTCAAAACCGGAAACGGAGCCATCGACTACATAGTTGTCCAGCCCTAAGGAGGGTCCGGCAACAGCGGTCGTACCGTTGAACCAGGTATAAAAATAGTTGGCATCACTTATGTTGGCGGTCAACGTGGTGCTTTCCGTAGCGCATAGGCTTGTGCTGGAAGGAGGGGTTATGGTTAACCCCTGTGGAGAATTTAATGTAATTGTAATTTCATTGGAAATGGTATTGGCAGAGTTTGTACAGTTTGGGCCATAATCAATCTCCATAAAGTACATTCCGCTTTCGCTAACCGTTAACGTACTAGAGGTTTCCGCTAGAATAGTTCCACTTTTATACCAAATGTAACTATAGGTTTCTGGGCTAGGCACGTTGTGGGCGACAAGCAAGACCGTGCTTCCATCGCATATGTCCAATTGCCCATTGGGCGGAATAGTTCCATTGCCATCCTGGCTAATTTGGATGCGCTGATTAAACCCAATATAATACATCTCAAAAGCATCCGATTCCGGACTTGTCATAGCCGGATTGGTACTTCTTACCCTAAACCGATAGTTATCGCCTTGGATATCCGTGTCAAGGGAAAAAGAAAAGTCAAAATCAAAGTCGGTATTCATATCGCTTGCGCGGTCCAACTCTCTTGGGGCATCAAAATTGCCGTTGGAATCTGAAAGTTCAAGGATAAAAATGTTGTCGCTTGCCACCAAAGGCGGGTTCCAAGTGAAATTGACAAAAAATTCGTTAAAGCTGGCCGTAGCACAGGCAAGTTCCCATGCGTTGGTGGAACCAATGTTTGGGTTAGGGGCAGGTTCTGGTTTCCCCAAGGTCTGGGCACTGTTGTACTGTACGCAAATAAAGCAGAGCGCAAGCACTGGAATAAGTCGGTAAGATGAAACAGTTTTCATAGTCATTAGTAGCTTTGGGACCAAGCGTGAAAATGGTATGCGATGTAGGTTTTTCAGCTTGATGCGATTTGAGTTTGTTCAATACCAGCCTTTTAAGCATGGTATTACAGTAACAAATATGTCGAATAAGCGTAGGGTGTAAAATTTAATGTTGTAGGGGGGCGTAAAACTGTTGTGAAATAACTTTATTTGTATGCTGCAACGGGTTAAAAATGGTAGAACAACGCATTTTTCCTACATTTGCTCGACATTTATGGCCATGGAAGAAACTACAAAATCACTAAATTTTATTGAGCATATTATTGAAGAAGATTTGGAAAAGTCATATTCCAAAAACGACCTTCGTTTTCGTTTTCCTCCCGAACCAAATGGCTATCTTCATTTGGGCCATGCAAGCGCTATTTGCCTCAATTTTGGACTCGGCGAGCGCTATGGTGCCCCGGTGAATTTAAGATTTGACGATACCAATCCGGCTAAGGAAGAAAGCACTTATGTTGAGGCTATTAAGCGGGACGTAGCCTGGATGGGCTTCCATTGGGATAAAGAATGTTATGCTTCCGATTATTTTCAGCAACTTTATGAATGGGCCGTTCAACTGATTAAAGAGGGGAAAGCTTATGTTGATAGCCAATCTTCAGAAGAGATGGCACAACAGAAGGGTACCCCAACGGAACCTGGTGTTGCTGGTCCCTATCGAGATCGTTCGGTCGAGGAGAACTTGGATCTTTTTGAACGTATGAAGAACGGCGAGTTTGAGGAAGGGGTTCACGTTTTGCGCGCCAAGATAGATATGGCATCGCCTAATATGTTGATGCGCGACCCAATCCTATATCGGGTATTGCATAAAGCGCACCATAGAACAAATACCGATTGGTGTATTTATCCTATGTATGACTGGACCCACGGCCAAAGCGATTATTTAGAGCAGGTTTCCCACTCACTGTGTACCTTGGAATTTTTGCCGCATAGGGAGCTTTATGATTGGTGTTTGGATGAGTTGGTGGCTTCTGATAAGTTGCGCCCAAAACAACGGGAGTTTGCCCGCAGAAACCTGAGCCACACCGTGGTCAGTAAGAGAAAGTTATTACAATTGGTGGAAGAAGGCGTGGTTTCTGGTTGGGATGACCCTAGGATGCCCACAATTTCAGGCCTGCGAAGAAGGGGGTATACACCAGAGGCAATTCGCAATTTTGCGGATACAGTAGGCATAGCCAAACGGGAGAATTTAGTGGATGTTTCTTTGTTGGAGTTCCATGTACGTGAGCATTTAAATAAGATAGCACCCCGCGTTATGGCGGTACTGGACCCATTAAAAGTGGTGATTACCAACTATGCTGATGGTTCGGAGGAGTGGTTGGAAGCGGAAAACAATCCAGAGGATGAAAAGGCAGGTTCCAGACAGGTCCCGTTCTCCAGGGAGCTCTATATTGAGAAGGCCGATTTTAAGGAAGAGGCCAACCGTAAATTTTTTAGGTTAAAGTTGGGTGGCGAGGTACGGCTTAAGAACGGGTATATCATAAAAGCGGAATCCTGCACAAAAGATACCGACGGGAATATTATTGAAGTACAATGTACGTATGATCCGAAAAGTAAAAGCGGAAGTGGTACGGAGGAAAGCTTACGGAAGGTAAAAGGCACTTTGCACTGGGTTTCCGTGGCCCACGCAATAGCCGCCCAAGTACATCTTTATGATCGCTTGTTCACCGACGAGAATCCGGACGGACATAAAGAGAAGGATTTCATGGAATTTGTGAATACGGATTCGTTGGAGACCATAACCGCATTTTTGGAGCCAAGCTTGAAAAATGCAAAAGTAGGTGACCGTTTTCAGTTTCAACGATTGGGCTATTTTAATGTAGATCAAGATTCTTCACCAGAGCAACTCGTTTTTAATAGAACGGTGACCCTAAGGGATACTTGGGCGAAAATGCAACAGAAGAAGTAAACGTTTCATTTTTTTGCTGAAAACCAAGGTATCGATAAAAGCTATCGAAGGAAATCAACACCAAAGATTTTCTCTATTAAAAAAGCCTTTTATAGAAAGGTTTTGAGCGCACTTCATTTTAAAGAAACCCATAGGTATATTTTAAGGTAAATAATGGCGCTATGGTCATTAGAACGTCTTTTTCTATCCCAAGCAAGAATAGTTAGACAAGGCTTTGAAAAGGCATCAGATTTTTCTTGCACAAAAGGAAATATGTGAATGTTTTATCAAAATTGTTGGGATCCCGTATGGAACCAAGAATTTGTTCGTCTTATAAAATTCAATAAAACAACATGAAAAAGATAGTAGGGGTATTTCTTATGGCGATGTGCTTCCAACTGGCCGCACAAGAGCAAGCCATATCAGAAATAAACTTTGAAGGTCTTAAAAGGACCAAACCGCAATTTCTTAAGCGATTGATAAAGAGTAAGGAGAAACAGCTTTACGATGAGAAAAAAGTGGAATTGGATATTGAACGGCTGAACCGATTGCCAGGGATAGCCAATGCTACCTTTACAACGGAGAAGTTTGGCGATAGCATTCAAGTGCTGTATAAAATTGAGGAGAACTTCACCTTGATCCCTGGCCCAAGGGTGTTTACGGCAAGTGATGGCAGTTTTGCCTACCGATTGTCCTTATTTGAGTTTAACCTTTTTGGTAATAATCAATTGTTGGGCGCTTCCTTTGAACGGAACGTATTTAATTCTTTCGGGGTTTTTTGGGAACATCCGTTTTTGTTCAGTGATAAACTGGGGATAGGGTTTAGTTACCAAGATGTAACACGGGAGGAACCGGTTTTCTTCAGTGATGGAGAAAAGGATTTTAGGTTTAATTCCAGAATGATAGAAGGAAACCTCCTCTTTTCTTTTGATTTTAACAATGAGGCCGAGCTGGGGGCTATCTATGCGCGGGAGAATTATCAGTTTGAAGGGGATGACCTTATTCCCGGAAGGCCTCCAACTTTGGAGGCCGAGAATATTGTATACCGCGCTGCGTACCGCTATGTTGACCTTGATATCGATTACCAATATTTTGATGGTTTTCAAAGTGAATTTACCGGACAGTATATCCATCAATTGAACGCGGATGCCGCGGGAGAAGAGTTTTTGGGGGATTTTTTGTCCTTAAGGAATGATTTTCTTTATTACAAGAAAGTAGGGAGTCGTGGGAATTGGGCAAGCCGACTTCGTTTGGCCGCAGCCATAGGCAATGAAGATTCCCCTTTTGCGCCGTTTACCTTGGACAATCAACTCAATATTAGGGGTGTGGGCAATGTGGTAGACCGGGGTATCGCAGCCATAGTGCTTAATACCGAATACAGGCATACCTTATATGAGAAAGATTGGTTCGTTATCCAAAGCAATACCTTTATAGATGCGGGCACCTGGAGAAACCCAGGAGAGGACCTCTCCCAGTTGTTTGATGGTAGCTCAACAAGGTTTTTTCCGGGGCTGGGCGTACGGTTCATTCACAAACGTATTTTTAATGCGGTGTTTCGATTGGATTACGGCTTTGGAATTGGCAACAATGCCCCAAACGGTTTGGTGTTTGGTATAGGGCAGTACTTTTAAGAAAAACCCCCTGTCCGAATTTCGGACAGGGGGTTCCCAGTTTAGTTTTTGAATGGTATTTAATTTAGGAATCCCCTTTTTTGGGGGATGCCTTTTTCATTTGTTCCCCGATCATATTACTTGCCGTAAAGGAAGCTACCATATTGTTCAGCATATCACTGCCCGCTTGCGGGGAGTTGGGCAGTAGAATAAGGTTGGTATTAGTTTCCTCGCCTATGGATTGCAAAGTGTCATAGTGTTGCGTGACTACGATCAATGCAGAAGCTTCTTGGGAATTGATGCCCACTTTGTTGAGTACCTCTACGGATTCTTCCAAACCACGGGCAATTTCTCGACGTTGATCGGCAATACCTTGACCTTGTAAGCGTTTGCTTTCTGCCTCGGCCTTTGCTTTTTCTACAATTAGGATACGGGCGGCATCACCTTCAAACTGTGCCGCTATCTTTTCACGTTCCGAAGCATTGATACGGTTCATCGCCTCTTTTACTTGGGCATCTGGATCAATATCTGTTACTAGGGTTTTGATAATGTCATAGCCATATTCCAACATAGCATCCTGCAACTCCCCTTTTACGGCAATGGCAATATCGTCTTTTTTAACAAATACATCATCCAATTTCATTTTAGGGACTTCGGCGCGCACCACATCAAACACATAAGACGTAATTTGATCATGTGGGTATTCCAATTGGTAAAAAGCGTCGTACACTTTGCTTTTAATAACCACATATTGTACGGAGACCTTAAGCTTTACAAAAACGTCATCCAAGGTTTTGGTCTCAATAATAACGTCCAACTGTTGGATCTTTAAGCCTACCCGTGCCGCAATACGTTGCACAAAGGGAATTTTAAATTGAATCCCGGATTGCCTTACACTGGTAAATTTCCCGAAGGTTTCAATAATAACGGCGGTTTGCTGTTTGACAATAAATACGCCGGAGAGTATGGTAATAATGATAAAAAATAGAACTGGAATCCAAATATAACTGCCCATGACACTGTGTTTTTAGTTTAAGTGCTTAAAATACAAAAGAGAGTAATAGGTTAGTAGGTTTTGCATCAGAATTGTTACAAAAATGAGAGCGTCAACGTACAGACTTCCCTACTGAAGTTGCGGTTTTCTGGTTGTTTAGTCCCTAATGGCATAACCAGTTTGGGGTTAGGGTCAAACCAAATTTTTAAGCACGGGAATTTGCTTTCGATGGATCCATGCTAGGATTAGGCAACAAACAAATACAGTTATACCAAGGCCAAAAAGAAGCCCTCCATCACCTTGGACGTCGATACCCAAAACGAACAAATGCGAAGCTATGGCGCCCGCCATAATTCCCAAACCTAGAACGGCACCTGCCCATGTATATCTAGGTATAAGTAAAAGGATGCTGGCAATTAATTCCATAATTCCAGACCCGTATCTTCCAAGGGGTTCAGCGCCCAGGGTTTCAAAAATGTAGATTGATTCTGGTGCATCGGTAAATTTAAAAAATAGGGTTTGCACTAAAATAATGGCCGCTATTATGCGTAAAATCCAAAGAAGAATGGCTGACTTTTTCATGAGGTATGTTGGTTTAAGAACCTACAAAATACAAGAAATCGGCCAAAGTCCATGGGTATGGCCGAATGCATTCTGGAAGCCCTGCAACACCCGTACTGTTATCCTAAGGTTTTAATGGCATGGTCAATACGTTCCAAAGTAGCCGCTTTGCCCACCATAGCCATAATAACAAAGAGGTCCGGTCCTTGTAAATCACCTACCATGGCCAAACGTAAAGGGGCCATCACCTTCCCAAAGGAAAGTTCGTTTTGGGTAATGTAATTTTTTATGCGGAGTTCCAATTCCTTAGCCGTATAGCTTTCGGTGGCATCAACAAGTTCGAGCACAGTTTGCATAAGGGCAGCCGTGTCCGGTTTCCATTGTTTCTTGGCGGCCTTTTCGTTAAAAGAAGTGGGAGCCACAAAAAAGTAATGACCTAGCTCCCAAAAATCTTGGACAAAGCTGGCACGTTCTTTTAAGAGTCCAACAACAGTTCCCACACGGTTTAGGTTTTTCAATTTATCATCCACTTCTTTTTGGTTGAGGACCAAGATTAATTCCTGAGCTAGGGTCGTATTGGATTTCTGTTGTAACCATTGCTGATTGAACCATTTGTTTTTTTCGGGATCAAAGCGTG
>CALEYA010000022.1 GCA_937926215.1 uncultured Croceitalea sp.
GCACCTTGTGAAACGGTATGTCCGGTTGCTGCAACCGCGCATAGTAGACAAGGTCAAAACCATATGGCGTACAACAGGTGTGTAGGTACAAGATATTGTGCCAACAACTGTCCGTATAAAGTAAGACGTTTTAACTGGTTCCTTTACACGAACAATGACGAGTTTGACTACCACATGAACAATGATTTGGGCAAAATGGTAGTGAATCCTGATGTTAACGTTCGCTCTAGAGGGGTTATGGAAAAATGTTCCATGTGTATTCAAATGACACAGAAGACCATTTTGGATGCCAAAAGGGACGGTCGTCCGGTTAAGGATGGGGAATTCCAAACCGCTTGTTCTTCTGCATGTAGCAGTGGGGCCATGGTTTTTGGGGATATCAATGATGAGGAAAGTAAAATAGCAGCCTTAAAAGAAGATGATAGAATGTATCACTTATTAGAGCATGTAGGGACAAAACCAAATGTGTTCTATCATGTAAAAGTGAGAAATACAAACGAGGCATAAAGCAACGAATAAGCAAGAAATAGCAAATAAATTATGGCGTCGCATTACGAAGCACCTATTCGAAAACCCCTAGTTCTTGGCGATAAAGGCTACCACGATGTTTCTGTGGATATAGCCCGTCCGGTAGAGGGAAAGGCCAATAAGCAATGGTGGATAGTATTTACCATCGCATTGGTGGCTTTTCTTTGGGGTCTAGGTTGTATTATTTATACCGTATCAACTGGTATTGGGGTATGGGGATTGAACAAGACCGTTAACTGGGCTTGGGATATTACCAACTTTGTATGGTGGGTAGGTATCGGTCACGCAGGAACGCTGATTTCTGCAGTATTGTTATTGTTCCGTCAAAAATGGAGAATGGCAATTAACCGTTCTGCGGAGGCCATGACCATTTTCTCGGTAATCCAAGCAGGACTTTTTCCGATTATTCACATGGGTCGTCCATGGTTGGCCTATTGGGTATTGCCAATTCCAAACCAATTTGGCTCTTTGTGGGTTAACTTCAATTCGCCCTTGCTTTGGGATGTATTTGCGATTTCCACCTACCTATCGGTTTCCTTGGTATTCTGGTGGACAGGATTGCTTCCAGATTTTGCAATGATCAGGGACCGTGCCGTTAAGCCGTTCCAAAAAAAGATATACAGCTTATTAAGTTTTGGTTGGACGGGTCGTGCAAAGGACTGGCAACGTTTTGAAGAAGTTTCTTTGGTATTGGCCGGTTTGGCTACACCATTGGTACTATCGGTACATACCATTGTATCCTTTGACTTTGCTACTTCGGTGATTCCTGGTTGGCATACCACCATTTTCCCACCCTATTTTGTGGCAGGTGCTATCTTCTCTGGTTTTGCCATGGTAAATACCTTGTTGATTATCATGCGTAAAGTATGTAGCCTAGAAGATTATATTACCGTACAGCATATAGAGTTGATGAATATCGTAATCATGATTACAGGTTCTATTGTAGGCTGTGCCTATATCACGGAGCTGTTCGTAGCTTGGTATTCCGGTGTGGAGTATGAGCAGTACGCCTTCTTGAACAGGGCTACCGGACCGTATTGGTGGGCATATTGGGCCATGATGACCTGTAACGTATTCTCTCCGCAGTTCATGTGGTTTAAAAAATTGCGTACAAGCATCATGTTCTCCTTCTTTATCTCTATTGTTGTAAACATTGGGATGTGGTTCGAGCGTTTTGTGATTATCGTAACGTCTTTGCATAGGGATTACTTGCCCTCTTCTTGGACGATGTTCTCACCGACCTTTATAGATATCGGAATTTTCATAGGGACTATCGGGTTCTTCTTTGTACTCTTTTTATTGTATTCCAGAACCTTCCCTGTAATAGCACAAGCAGAGGTAAAATCGATTTTAAAGTCTTCTGGTTCCAAATACAAAAAGCTAAGGGATGCGGGTAAGCCTTTATACGAAATGCCAAAAAGAGGTGAAACTTTAGCGTCAGCGGTTGCGCCGGTAGTCGAAGGGAATAAGGATGAGAAGGTTTCTGCCTTAATGGAAAAATTGGGTGCTTTTAACCCAGACACGGATACGGCAGATGCATTACAAAAGATAAAAGGGGTTGGTCCACAAATGGAGCAGGTCTTAAATCAAATCGGCATATTCACTTTTGCACAGGTGAGCAAAATGACCAATGCAGAATACGATTTGTTGGATTCAATTACCGAGAAATTTCCTGGACGTGCACAGCGCGATGATTTGGCAGGACAGGCTAAATTGTTAAACGATAAAAAACAGTAATGGCATCAAAAGTTATACATGCGGTTTACAATGACGATGATATATTGATGCATGCCGTAAAAAAGGTACGTGCGGAACATCATCATATAGAAGAAGTATATACGCCTTTTCCAGTTCACGGTCTAGACAAGGCTATGGGACTTGCGGATACGCGTATCGCAATTACTTCTTTCATGTACGGTTGCTTAGGGTTGATCGTGGCCATTACAATGATGAACTATATCATGATTGAAGATTGGCCCCAAGATATCGGTGGAAAACCAAGTTTCAGTTATTTGGAAAATATGCCGGCTTTTGTACCGATCATGTTTGAGTTGACGGTATTTTTTGCAGCGCATTTAATGGTGATTACGTTTTATCTAAGAAGTAGGATGTGGCCTTTTAAAAAGGCGGAAAACCCAGATAAAAGAACAACGGATGATTTGTTCTTGATGGAAGTTGGTGTCCATGATAATGAGGACGCCCTTAAGAATTTATTGTTGGATACTGGAGCTATTGAAGTAACAGTTACAGAAAAGGAAGCATAGCATGAAGCAATTCGTAAAAATAATACTAGGGCTATTCTTGTTAGTGGGAGTTACCTCTTGTGCTGATAAAAATGAACCAAATTACCAATACATGCCCAATATGTATGAGTCGGTAGGGTACGAAACCTATGGAGGTGTGGATAATGGATTGTTCCCGCAAGGAACGGAAGCCATGTTGCCGGCAGCGCATACCATTTCTAGGGAATGGCTAGGGTATGAATTTGAGAATACACCTGAAGGAAAGGAGTTAGCGAGAGTGCAGGCAAGTCCTCTAGATTCCCTGCAAATGGAGGCTAATTTGGCCAAAGGAGCGGAATTGTACGGTATTTATTGTATGGTGTGCCACGGTCCTAAGGGAAAAGGACAAGGTGTTTTAGTAAAACGTGAGAAAATCTTAGGGGTGCCCAGCTATGATGATGTAGGGAGGAATATTACCGTTGGGAGTACCTATCATACCGTATATTATGGTTTAAATTCCATGGGTTCTTATGCCGCTCAAATGAGTAGCGAAGAGGAATTGTGGCAGGTATCCGAGTACGTAATGAAATTGAAATCAGATCTAACAAAATAGAAAACAGAAAGTATGTACACGTTTTCAAATAGGTTAAAAATTGGTGCTATTGTAGCAATGGTCCTTGGTGTTATATGTCTAGCATATGGCTTTATTAGTGCTCCAAGTACCGTGGAAGAATCCAAGGCTATAATGGCGGCATCACATGATGACGGCCATGGTGGTGGACACGGTGAGGAAGCCTCACATGGCGAAGGCCAAGAGGCGGACTATATGGAGGAGTCCGGTCATGGGGCGGCTGGGGAACACGGGGAAGCCCATAATGCGGAACACGATGAGCATGTGTTCCACCAATTGCAGAACAGACCTTGGTCCGCACTTTATGTGGCAGCCTTCTTTTTCTTTATGATATCGCTTGGTGTATTGGCATTTTATGCCATACAACGGGCAGCACAAGCCGGATGGTCCCCATTGTTGTTTAGGGTGATGGAAGGGATTACCTCCTATATCGTCCCAGGTGGAATTATTATGTTCGTCCTTTTGGTACTATCCGTATTGCATATGAACCATATGTTCACATGGATGGACGCAGAAGTCGTGGCACATGATGAGCTCATACAAGGCAAGACCGGTTATTTAAACCCTACCTTCTTTTTGATAAGGGCAGCAATATTTTTAGGAGGATGGATAGCCTACAGACAATATTCCAAAAAATTGTCCTTAGCGCAGGACGAGGCAGATGACAATAAGAATTTTAAACTGAACTTTAGGATTTCAGCCGCCTTCTTGGTATTCTATTTGATTTCAGAATCCATGATGTCTTGGGATTGGATCATGAGTTTGGACCCACACTGGTTCAGTACCCTATTTGGGTGGTATGTATTTGCCAGTATGTTCGTTTCCGGGATTACCGTAATTGCAATGGTAACCATTTACCTAAAGTCCAAAGATTTATTGCCGGAAGTGAACAATAGCCATATCCATGATTTGGCAAAGTTTATGTTCGGTATCAGTATTTTCTGGACGTATTTATGGTTTAGCCAGTTTATGTTGATTTGGTATGCGAACATCCCTGAAGAGGTAACCTATTTTGTTACAAGGATAGAGGACTACAAGTTGCCTTTCTTTGGCATGTTGGCCTTGAACTTTATTTTCCCATTGTTGGTATTGATGAACAGTGACTTTAAACGAGTCAATTGGTTTGTCATCATGGCCGGTATCATTATTTTATTCGGTCACTATATGGATGTTTTCAATATGGTAATGCCCGCAACGGTTGGAGAGAATTGGTATTTGGGAGTTCCTGAAATAGGTGGCATACTGCTCTTTGGCGGATTCTTTGTTTTCTGGATATTTACGGCCTTGACCAAGGAGTCCTTAACGCCAAAACGAAACCCATTTATAGAGGAAAGCAAACATTTCCATTATTAATAGTATTAAGAGAAAGTAGTTTATAATGACGACATTATTGATATTAACGGTACTTATTTTAGTGGCAATTGCCGTCTGGCAGATGACTAAGATTTTTGAATTGTCGCAACTTAAAGTCGATTCTGAAAATGTAGGCGTTGCAACGGATGAAGATAACCGTACCAATGGGTACTTAATGTATGCCTTCCTGATATTTATTTACGGCATAACCATTTTTAGTTTTGCCAAGTATACCAAGATGTTATTGCCAGAGGCAGCTTCCGCACATGGTGGGGAATACGATACCTTAATGTGGGTGTCTTTTGCCATCATCTTTTTTGTGCAGACCATAACACAAGCCTTGTTGCACTATTTTGGGTACAAGTACCGTGGTGAAAAAGGAAAGAAAGCACTTTTTTATGCGGATAATGATCGTTTGGAGTTTATCTGGACCATCATTCCCGTAATCGTTTTGGCCGGTTTGATCCTTTGGGGCCTGTTTTCATGGACCAATATCATGGATGTTAATGAAGAGGATGATCCATTAATGGTGGAGTTGTATGCACAACAGTTCAATTGGACAGCACGCTATGGTGGAGCGGATAATGTTCTTGGTGATGCCAGCGTCCGCTTGATCGATATTGATAATGCCAATATTTTGGGTCTGGACGAATCCGATCCTAACGGTAAAGATGATGTCATCGTTAAAGAGCTGCACTTGCCCGTAGGCCGAAAAGTAAACTTTTATATGAGATCACAAGACGTACTTCATTCAGCATATATGCCACACTTTAGGGCGCAAATGAACTGCGTGCCCGGTATGATTACGCAGTTTTCATTTACCCCAACGATTACCACGGAAGAGATGCGTTTAAATCCTGATGTGGTGGAGAAGGTAAAAAGAACCAATGTGATCCGTGCGGAGCGTGCCGCTAATGGTGAAGAAATTGACCCATGGGAGTTTGATTATGTTTTGCTTTGTAATAAAATCTGTGGAAAATCGCACTATAATATGCAAATGAGGATTATTGTAGAGACAGAAGAGGAATACAATAAGTGGATGGAGGAACAACAAACATTTGGTGGATCCGACAATGAAGTAGAAGAGACGGTAGCGGATGAAATGATGGAGAAGAAGGACGCGATGATGGAGAAAGCGGAAATGGTCATTGAAGAAGTGATCGAATAGTATTGGCTGAAAAAGAAAACAAATAATTTTAAAAAAACGATTATGTCTGCAGTAGCGCATGTTGAAGATCACGGTCATGATGATCATGGACATCATCATAAAGAGACTTTTGTAACAAAATACATTTTTAGCCAGGATCATAAGATGATTGCCAAGCAATATCTTATTACGGGTCTTATCATGGGATTCATTGGTATTGCCATGTCTTTGCTATTTAGAATGCAATTGGCTTGGCCAGGAGAATCTTTCTGGTTGTTTGAAACCTTCTTGGGCAAATGGGCGCCAGATGGTGTTATGGATGCGGATGTGTATTTGGCATTGATTACCATACATGGTACCATTATGGTATTCTTTGTATTAACGGCGGGTTTAAGTGGTACATTCTCTAACCTATTGATACCGTTGCAGATTGGGGCACGTGATATGGCTTCCGGATTTTTGAACATGCTATCCTATTGGATGTTCTTCACCTCTTCCGTAATCATGGTAATTTCCTTGTTTGTAGAGGCAGGTCCGGCAGCGGCAGGATGGACCATTTATCCACCCTTGAGTGCCTTGCCTATGGCACAGCCAGGTTCCGGTATGGGAATGACGCTATGGTTGGTATCTATGGCCATATTCATCGCATCATCCTTATTGGGTTCCTTGAACTATATTGTTACCGTAATTAACTTACGTACCAAGGGAATGGCAATGACCCGCTTACCGCTTACTATTTGGGCGTTCTTTGTTACCGCTGTTATTGGTGTAATTTCGTTTCCGGTGTTATTGTCCGCGGCTTTATTGCTAATTATGGACAGGAGCTTTGGAACCTCCTTCTTCCTTTCGGATATTTTTATCCAAGGGGAGGTATTGCATTACCAAGGTGGTTCTCCGGTTTTGTATGAGCACCTGTTCTGGTTTTTAGGACACCCGGAAGTTTATATCGTATTGTTACCGGCTTTGGGGATAACCTCCGAGGTGATGTCTACCAATGCTAGGAAACCCATTTTTGGATACCGAGCCATGGTAGCTTCTATTTTGGCTATTGCGTTCCTTTCTACCATTGTTTGGGGTCACCATATGTTCATCTCAGGGATGAACCCGTTCTTAGGTTCGGTATTTACGTTTACAACATTATTGATCGCTATTCCATCAGCGGTAAAAGCCTTTAATTATATTACCACACTTTGGAAAGGAAATCTGCAGTTAAACCCTGCGATGCTGTTTTCCATTGGTTTGGTGTCTACCTTTATAACAGGGGGTCTTACGGGTATTATTCTTGGGGATAGTACATTGGATATCAACGTTCACGACACGTATTTTGTAGTGGCCCACTTCCACTTGGTAATGGGTATCTCTGCCTTGTACGGTCTTTTTGCCGGGGTATACCATTGGTTCCCCAAAATGTTCGAAGGCAAGATGATGAATAAAAATCTAGGGTATATCCATTTCTGGGTAACCGCGGTATGTGCCTATGGCGTATTCTTCCCTATGCACTTTGTGGGTATGGCAGGAGTACCAAGGAGGTATTATGAAAATACGGCTTTCCCAATGTTTGATGAGTTGACCAATGTACAGGTATTGATGACGGTCTTTGCCCTTATTGCTGGACTGGCACAGTTGGTTTTCGTTTACAACTTTATCAGCAGCATATTCTATGGTAAGAAAGGAGCACAAAACCCATGGAAATCCAATACCTTGGAGTGGACGGCACCACAAGAGCATATGCACGGTAACTGGCCAGGAGCAATTCCAGAAGTGCATCGTTGGGCCTATGATTATAGTAAAACCTATGAAAATGGGGAATACATCATTGCGGACCAAGATTTTGTCCCGCAACATATTCCGTTACAGGATGGGGAAGAGGAAATGCACCACTAGTATTTTATCCTAAAAAACATTTAAAATGAAGCCATTCCGCAAGGAGTGGCTTTTTTTAGTATATTTTGGCATGAAGTTTTCTTAGTAAAGCATAGTAGGATGACTTTTTTTATAAAAATGTGTCCAATTAAGAACAAACAATCTTTAAGAGAATGAAAAACATACTGCTTCTCCTTGCGATACTGATGCCAGTTTTGGCATCCGCACAGCGCAAACCAAAAATCAAGGGAAATCGTGAAGTTACCGAGGTGCGTGAAGAACTGCCTCCTTTTAATGCGATTCAATTGAACGATGACCTTACCATTGTTTTGAAAAAATCCTTTGGTGAAGGCTATGAAATTACCGCAGACGACAACTTGGTCGATGTCATCAAATTTGAGGTTGAGGATAGCACATTGATTATCTCTTCGTTCTACAACATAACTGCTAAAAAGAAATTGGATATCGCTGTAAATTTTAAGGAACTTAAATCCGTTACCATGCGGGACGGTAAAATAACCACCACCGATATTATAACTACGGATGCCTTATATGTAAATACGTTTGGGAATTCCCGCTTAAACCTAAAAGCCGATGCATTTACGGCTAATATCAACATGGAAGATAACAGCAAGGGCGACTATAATCTGGATATCGATTCGCTTAATGTTACCATTAAGAATAAGGCTGATGCTAAAATGTATGCCGTAACGGGCGCCAAGAACATTGAACTGCAGAACAACGCTATATTGAATGTTGAAGGGACTACGGAAAGTTTGCAACTTAAAATGTTCAATAATTCCAAATACAGGGGGAGTAAAATGCAGGCAAGCGAAATAAGCGCCCAATTGGAGGAGTCAACCGTGGCCCGTGTCAATGCGGCAAAAACACTGGAGCTACAATCAAGGGGTGGCGCTAAGACGTACCTTCATGGGGAACCCAAAATTACGCTTCTGGAGTTTTTAGATACTTCCCAACTATTAAAAAAGAAGGATTAGCCCGCTATTGGGGCATGCACTAAATGTTCCGGTATTCCAAAGCCGTCTACTAAGGCGTTGATGTGCGGTCTGAGTTCCGTACTCAAACGCTCCACCCGTTGCCGTATCGCTTTGGATTTGGTGCTACTTAAATAGCCCTGTTCCAAATACCAGCTGGCATCCTTTCTAATGATGGACAAACCGTGTAAAGCACCCAATTGATACATCAGATCTTTGTAAGGTCCCTCTTCTTGGGTAGCAACAAAATCGTAATACCACTTCATGGCCAACGCTTCGCTATAGGCCTTGCCAAGTTCCAATAAATGGGTCTGTACCTTTAAAAAAGCCTGGTAGCTTGGCATTCCTTTTTTAATATAACCACGTATCCTCATGGCGGCCGTATCGGTTAGTCTACGCAACCTATAGTCCAAGGCATGCAAATGGAATTTGGGATTGTAAAGGTGGGCCTTGTCCAGTTTATTGGAGTATGTAGGGTTAATGGTGGCCAACTTATCCGTCATTCGCGTACGCAATAATTTAAGTACGCTTAAGAATCCTCCGGCATTCAATTCAGATTTAAAATTGGAAAGCACCCCTTTAGCCGCTAATTGTAGCAATACGGTATTATCGCCTTCAAAAGTGGTAAAAATATCCGTATCGTTTTTTAAATCCGCTATTCGGTTTTCCAATAAGTATCCCTTTCCACCACAGGCTTCCCTACATTCCTGTATGGCTGCCGTGGAAAACCAAGTTATAATGGCTTTTAATCCGGCTACTTGGGTTTCTATGCGGCGTTTGTCCGCATCACTATCGGCATAATCCGCCATGGCTTTTTGCAGTACGCTATGGTAGACAAAAGTGGAGGCTACACTTGGAATCAGCCTTAGCTGATGGGAGGGATAATCCATCAGCAAATCTTCCTGTATTTTTATGGAATCATTGAATTGTCTTCGTTGCAAGGCATGTTTTACCGAGATATACAGTCCCATTTTTGCACCCGCCAATGCGCCCTTGGCCACACAAATCCGTCCCCCTACCAAAGTGCCCAACATGGTAAAAAAACGTTTGTTCGCGTTTTTAATGGAAGAAGAATAGCTGCCATCGGCATTGATCTGTCCGTATTTGTCCAACAAATTTTCCACGGGTACGGAAACTTGGTTGAACCAAATTTTTCCATTGTCCACACCGTTGAGGCCTAGTTTGTAACCATTATCTTCAATGGTCACGCCTTCCAATTCCTCATGCTGGTCATTTCGCAGGGGAACTAACACGGCATGGACACCCATATTTTTTCCATCAACGATGAGTTGTGCAAAAACGGAGGCCATTTTAGAATGTAGGGCATTGCCAATATATTCTTTGTTGTCATTTTTGCCAGGGGTATGGATTACCAATGTTTTGCTTTCGTGAACATAAGTGGCCGTAGTTTTCACGCCACGCACATTACTGCCATGTCCGGTTTCCGTCATGGCAAAGCACCCTAATAACTTGGTTTTTCCTGTGGCTTCCAAATAGCGGTCATGATGGCGTTTGGTGCCCAAATTTTGAATACTGCCCCCAAAGAGTCCAAATTGCACCCCAAATTTAACGGCAAGGCTTCCATCCGTAAATAGCAATTGCTCAAAAACGGAGGCATAACTTTCAATACTGTCCTTACCCCCATAGGCTTCCGGATAGGCCAATGCCCCCCATCCGGCTTCTGCTAAAGCGGTAAGTTGTTGCAAAACGGTTTCCCGTGCCTGTTCCTTATTTCTTTCAATCTCCCATTTGAAAATAGGGTTTTTCAAAAATTCGCGAAAAGCTTTAAGCTCTTCCAAGTGTCTGTCATTGAACAGATGGTCCAGATGTTCCCCGGAATAGGTATTGGAAAACTTTTGTTGGACGACCTCCACATTAAAGAGGTGGCTATAATGATTGGGCTGTATACCCAAATTTAGTTCAATGGATTTTAGTTGTTCGTTGGGTGCACAGGCGGTACAATAATGGCTTGCCATTTTTCTTGCGAATGCCTCTAACGGAAAAGTTTCACTTTCAATAAGCGTAACATTACTCTTGGTAATGAGCTGCTGCCAGTTTTTTAGTTCGGTATCGCTTGGCGGATGGTCCCTGTCGAGCCATCCCAATAGTTCTTTTTTTTCATCTGGTGATAAGGAGTTGTCTTCATGAATTGCCGTTTGAACTACCTGTATTTCCGAGGTAGACAAAAGGTCATCGGACCAAATCACATAAAAAAAGGGGATATACGGCAATATGCCGTTACTGTACGTTTCGTTCTCCATGCCATGAATTTACAATAATTCTTTGCTATCTTAAGTCGTTAGTGCCTAGGAAATCCTTAAACGGCAATTGCATTATCTTTGTAATGATGAATGATAACTTAGACCCATCTGCAGAGCATTTCTCCCAAGAGGAATTGGATATTGAAAGAGCGCTTAGACCGATAAGTTTTGATGATTTTACGGGTCAAGAACAGGTTTTGGAAAATTTGAAGGTTTTTGTACAGGCGGCAAACCTTAGGGATGAAGCCTTGGACCATACCTTGTTCCATGGCCCCCCGGGCTTGGGTAAAACGACCTTGGCCCATATTTTGGCCAATGAATTGGGTGTGGGTATTAAAATTACTTCTGGTCCCGTATTGGACAAGCCGGGGGATTTGGCCGGACTACTGACCAATTTAGAGGAGCGTGATGTGCTTTTTATTGATGAGATACACCGCCTTAGCCCTATAGTGGAAGAGTATCTGTATTCCGCCATGGAAGATTACAAAATTGACATTATGATAGAGACCGGCCCTAATGCTAGGACGGTACAAATAAACCTTAGCCCGTTTACTTTGGTGGGGGCTACCACCAGGTCTGGACTTTTAACGGCCCCTATGCGGGCCCGTTTTGGCATCCAGAGCAGGTTACAGTATTATGATACGGAACTGCTTTCCACCATTGTGGAGCGTAGTGCTGCCATTTTAAAAGTTCCCATTACCATTGACGCGGCCATTGAGATTGCGGGCAGAAGCCGGGGTACACCCCGTATTTGCAATGCACTTTTACGCAGGGTGCGGGATTTTGCCCAAATCAAAGGCAACGGAAATATTGATATGGAAATTTCCCGATTCAGTCTTAAAGCCCTTAATGTTGATGCCTACGGTCTGGATGAGATGGACAATAAGATATTGGAGACCATTATCGATAAGTTCAAGGGTGGACCTGTTGGCATTAGTACCTTGGCAACTGCCGTTTCTGAAAGTGCGGAAACCATAGAAGAAGTTTACGAACCATTTTTGATCCAACAGGGCTTTATTATGCGCACCCCTAGGGGTCGAGAGGTTACGGAGCTGGCCTATTCCCATTTGGGCAGGATAAAAGGGAACGTTCAAGGGGGCCTGTTTTAAATGGAAAACCTACCCCATGTCTCTGCCTTTAAAGTCTTGCGTAATGCCGGTAGGATCCTAAAAAATCCGTTGCCGTTCCATCAAAAAAATTTTGATAAACTGGGTGATACCTTTCGCATTTCCATTCCGGGGGATACCCAAGCTTTTTTTTCCCGAAGCCCAAAGGTGGTCCAACAAATCCTTCAAAAAAAGCATCGGTACTACTCTAAAAGCAAGTTGCAGACCAAGGACTTGGCCAAGTATATTGGTAAAGGTTTACTTACCGCAGAGGGGAGCCATTGGCGTACCCATCGAAAAATGATACAGCCTGCATTCCACCTAAAAAACCTTAAAACCCTTTTGGGCATAATGCATGGGGCCATTCAAACGGAACTACAGCGCATAACACCAAATAAAGAATTGGATGTTTTTGAATTGATGGGCGATCTAGCTTTTCAAGTGGTTGCAAAATCCCTTTTTAGTTCCAACGATATTCGAGAGCCCATGGCTAAGCTCAAGCAGATAACGGAGGATAACCAAAAGATGCTTATCCGGGAAATGCGGCAACCCTATTTTAAATGGTGGTTCAACGGAAGTGGAAAAATACGGAACGAGCTGAACAAGGCACAGGTCGCCAGGGATATTTTGGATAAACTTATAGAAGAACGATTGGCCAGCAATCAAAAAAGCACAGATTTGTTGGACATGCTTTTGGAATCTGAATATGAGGATGGTTCTAAAATGCCACGGAAGCAGTTGATAGACGAACTTTTAATATTGTTTGCCGCTGGGCACGAGACGACCGCCAATGCACTTTCCTTTACCTTGTACTTTATTGCCAAGGATGCCGATTTGCAGGACCGCCTATATGCAGAGATATCAAATATGGATGCCCAAGGGTTTGGTATGGAAGCCATAAAGCAAATTCCGCTATTGCAATCTTGTATAAACGAAGCTATGCGCTTGTATCCCCCGGCGTATTTTATAGATCGCACCGCTCTGGAAGACAATGAGATTGCCGGAATACAGCTGAAAAAGGGGACGGTGGTCCTGCTGTCCATGTATGAATTGCATCGGCATAAGGATTTTTGGGATAAACCCGATTCTTTTGTTGCAGACCGTTTTGTGGGCTTGGAACCTAAAACCTACGCGGGTTATTATTATCCTTTTGGTGCCGGTCCCAGAATGTGCATTGGTAATGCATTCGCTACTTATGAGATGGCTATGGCGGTGATGGAACTCATTAAAAATTATACCCTTTCCACTACCATGGATACTATTGAAATCAACCCGATGATTTCGCTAAAACCCAAAGCGGTAAGCTTGCGTTTTGCACCAAGAAAAAACCTAAGCGCAGGGGCTTAGGTTTTTTAAAGAAGATCGATTTTTATTTCGGTTAGCTCAATATGGCATTTTCATCCGAGAATTTTTTATAGCTAAAGTATATCGCCAATACGGCAAAAAACAATAGGGAAAGTAGCATGGCAGCGTACATTCCTATGTTTATGGTCCCTGCCATAATTTCCTTCACTCCCAGGCCAATATTCAGAACAGGGATAAACACGGTGGCCCATGTGAACTCAATCCCGGGCATAAGGGCCATGACCAAGGGTATGATAATTAAAATAATGATAGGGGATGCTTTGCTCTGTGCCTCTTTAAAGGAGGTAGCTCCAGCAACCAGTGAAATGATAAGTCCCGCCAAGAAAAGCGAAAAAGGAATCAACAATAATAAAATCAGTATTATGGATTGCGGACTCAGCATTTCGGTCAATGCCACTTTGAAAGTATCCGGAATATCATCAATAAAATTGAGGCCAATAATTAATCCGGTCAAATTCAATAAGGCCGGAATAAAACCTAATAATGAGGCAACGATGGCCTTTCCCATAAGTACCGAAAATTTGGAAATGGGCAAGGAAAGTGTGGTTTCGATGGTTTTTCGTTCTTTTTCACCGGTAACCAAATCAATAGCTGCCAACAAGCAGCCGCCCCACATGGTTAAAATAAAGATATAAGGAATGAAACCGCCTATACGTTTGCCTATCAATTCTTTTTGCTCGCCTACTTCCACATATTGCTGCACCATGGGTGTCATTTTTTCCGTAGGGATATTCAAAAGGGCAATGCGTTTTTCTTTTAACTGTGTGGTATAGGTTTCCATTAGTCTGGATACCCTTCCATTAACGTTGTCTTTGGTTCCATTTCTATGGACACTTACCGTTGCTGTACTTAGGCTATCCATTTGACGTTTCCAATCCGACGGAAAAACTATGGCCGTTTGGATGGTCTCTTCTTCGATCAAAGTTTTAAAATCATCGTTTTGGGTATACGCGCTAATTTGGTTCAAGGTGTCTTTTTGAACCAATTGCATAAAATCTTCCGGAGCGTTCACCAATCCAATTTTAACCTTTTTCTGTTGGTTGCTCTCTTGGATCATCTGGCTTACCTTGATTCCCCCAAACATCAGAATGGGAATCAACAAGGTAGGAAGCACAATAGAATTGATGATCGTCTTCCTGTCCCTTAAAAGCTCTTTAAGTTCTTTTTTTATAATCAATATCAAATCCCTCATCTTATGCTTCTTTTACTCGGTTAATGAATTCTTGGGTAAGGTTGTCCGCCTTCATCTCTTTTTTGAAGTTGTCAAAAGAGTCGTTGTAAATAATGGATCCGTTGCTTATGATGGCGAGGTCGTCACATAACAGATCTACCTCACTCATAATATGGGAGGAGAAAATGACCGTCTTGTTATTTTCTTTGGATTCCCGTATCAAATCGATAATGCTATCTGCGGTGATGACATCCAGTCCAGAGGTAGGCTCGTCAAAAATGAGGACTTCAGGGTCGTGTATCAAGGTTCTGGCAATGGAAACTTTCTGTTTCATTCCCGTACTCATCTGGCCCAATTTCTTTTTTCTAAAGTCATGGATGCCCAACTTTTCAAAAAGGTATTCTTTGCGTTCTTTGTACGCAGCTTCCGGCAAACGGTATAGTTTGCCAAAAAAATCAAGGGTTTCATCGGCATTTAAACGTTGGTAAAGCCCAGTGGATCCGGTTAAGAACCCAATTCTTTTTTTGACTTCGTCATTGCCCCGGGAAATATCAATATTGTCCACTATGGCGTTTCCGGAGGTAGGATCTATGATTCCGGCGATCATTCTTAAGGTAGTCGTTTTTCCCGCTCCGTTTGGACCTAAAAGGGAAAAAATTCTACCCGGTTTACATTCAAAGGAAACCTTGTTTACCGCGTTTACGGTTACGGTCTCTTTCTTAAATCCCTTGCCTGTTTTTGAGGTAAAGGATTTGGTGAGATTTTCTATTCGTATCATGTCGTTGGTTATGCAATCTATTGGTTAGTTTCAAAATTGTTAAAATGTTACATTTTTAATCCCTAAACTTTAAAGTAAGCCATATAAGATTACGTACGATAACCTTTAGAGTGTGTCGATAATTGTATTTTAGCGTAAGGCAGTAACCCAATTAGATGAGCAGATCGGAAGCATATACAAAATTGATAAAGGAAGAGGCCAAGCGGCTTGGTTTTTTATCTTGTGGGGTGTCCAAAGCAGGGTTCTTGGAAGAAGAAGCACCCAGGTTGGAACGTTGGCTCAACCAAAATAAACATGGGGAAATGGGGTACATGGAAAACCATTTTGACAAGCGGTTGGACCCCACAAAACTGGTGGAAGGCTCAAAATCGGTTATTTCGTTACTGCTCAATTATTATCCGCAGAAAACACAGCAGGAGGAAAGTTACAAGCTGTCCAAATACGCCTATGGAACGGATTATCATTTTGTGATAAAGGACAAGCTAAAAGAGCTATTGCATGTTATACGAGAAGAAATAGGCGAAGTACATGGCAGGGCTTTTGTGGACTCCGCGCCAGTTTTGGATAAGGCATGGGCAGCCAAAAGTGGTTTGGGATGGATCGGCAAGCACAGTAATTTACTGACCCAACAAGTGGGTTCTTTCTATTTTATTGCGGAACTGATCGTTGACCTGGAATTGGAATACGATTCCCCGGTGACCGATCATTGCGGAACCTGCACCGCCTGTATCGATGCATGCCCTACACAAGCTATCGTGGAACCCTATGTGGTTGATGGAAGCAAATGTATTTCGTACTTCACCATCGAACTTAAAAATGAAATTCCAACGGAATTCCAAGGCACCTTAGACGATTGGATGTTTGGGTGCGACGTTTGTCAAGATGTTTGTCCTTGGAACAAATTCTCCAAACCCCATAGAGAACCCTTGTTTGACCCTCACCCTGAGTTGCTTTCCATGACCAAAAAGGATTGGGAGGAAATTACGGAAGAGGTGTTTAAAACCATTTTTAAAAAATCGGCGGTTAAAAGAACCAAGTTTTCGGGTTTACAGCGAAACATCCAATTTTTAAAAGGAGATTAAAATTCCTATCTTGACCGAGGTTTGTATGCAATACGGGCCATTATCCAACTAAACTAAAAGGTCTATGAAGAGTATTGTAAAACCTAAACTGAATTTTTGGCAAATCTTTAATATGAATGTCGGTTTTCTTGGCATTCAATACAGTTTTGGTCTGCAACAGACTGCAATCAATCCCATTTTTCTATATCTAGGTGCGCCTGAAGATATGCTGCCTATTTTAAATATTGCAGGCCCGGTCACCGGTTTGGTCGTGCAACCTATTATTGGGGCTATGTCAGATAAAACATGGTCTCCCAGATGGGGAAGACGAAAGCCCTATTTTTTGATTGGGGCGATCATAGGTAGTTTGTGTTTGTTTGCCTTTCCTACCAGTCCCGTACTTTGGTTCGCTGTTGGGTTATTGTGGATTTTGGATGTGGGGAATAATATGGCCATGGAACCGTATAGGGCTTTTGTTGGGGATAAGTTGCCCGAAAAGCAACTAAGTCTTGGGTACCAAATGCAAAGTTTATTTGTTGGAGCGGGAATTCTTTTGGCCAATGGATCCATAGTATTGTTTCAAAAATGGTTTGGCGGTGGTGATGTGGAGATTGCAGGCGAAATTCCAAAGTGGCTGTATTACTCCTTTTATATTGGGGGTATACTTTCCATAACGACCATATTGTGGTCCGTTTTAAGAACGCCTGAAATTCCACCTACGGAAGAAGAACTTGCAGAAATAAACCATAATAAAAGTTTGCCTCTTGGAGCTCGAATAGGAAAGCCTTTTAAAGAGATAGGGGAAGCCATCAAGGATATGCCCAAGTTCATGTGGAAGCTTGGGGCCGTATATCTTTTCCAATGGTATGCCCTGTTTGTCTATTGGCAATACATCACGCCTTTGTTTAAATTGACTTTGGGGTATTCCACCTCAGAAGCGGCTTCGCAGTCGGCCCAAATGAGCCTTACGTATAACATCGTGACTATGGTAGTGGCACTTGCTTTGGTTCCGTTGACTTTGAAGTATGGTGGCAAAAAAATATATGCCTATAGTTTGATAGGTACAGGTTTGGCGTTGTTTGCCATTCCATTTATAGAAGATCCGTTCCTGGTTTTAGCACCTATGGTTCTTTTTGGGATTGGTTGGGCAGCCATGATGGGAATTCCCTATACCATGGTTTCAAAAGTAGTGCCACAGGAACGAAGGGGTGTTTATATGGGAATCCTAAATATGATGATCGTTATTCCAATGGGTATCGAAACGTTGACTTTTGGCCCCATTTATAAATTTGTATTAGGCGGAAATGCCATTAACGCCATGTTGTTTGCAGGGGCGTTTTTTATTATATCGGCTTTCTTGGCTTTGAGGCTTAATAGTAATAAAAATCCGGAAGAAGCTATCTCTTAATGGAACGCCATCTTGCTGTCCATTAATTATTTTCTTCCATGGAATACCCTTAAATTTGGAGCCTTCAAACTTAAGGTATGAGCAAAGAAAAGCAACGTAGGGAAGCATTGGTATATCATGCTAAACCGCAACCCGGTAAAATTAAGGTAGTACCTACCAAACCCTATGCTACGCAGCGCGATTTAGCCCTAGCTTATTCTCCAGGGGTAGCTGAACCCTGTCTGGAAATCAGTAAAAACAAAGAAGATGTTTATAAATACACCGCCAAGGGTAACGTTGTTGCGGTAATATCCAATGGAACCGCAGTTTTAGGTCTGGGGAACATTGGACCGGAAGCCTCTAAACCGGTTATGGAAGGCAAAAGTTTGCTCTTTAAGATTTTTGCTGATATTGACGGAATCGATATTGAATTGGATACGGAAGACGTCGATAAGTTTGTAGAGACGGTAAAAATCATTGCCCCAACCTTTGGGGGCATCAACCTAGAAGATATTAAAGCCCCGGAAGCTTTTGAGATTGAGCGCAGGTTAAAAGAAGAACTGGATATTCCCGTAATGCATGATGATCAGCATGGGACAGCCATAATTTCGGCGGCCGCTTTACTCAATGCCTTGGAGCTTACCAAAAAGAAAATGGACGAGGTCAAGATCGTGGTCAGTGGTGCCGGTGCGGCGGCCGTCTCCTGCACCCGTTTGTACAAAGCGTTTGGTGCGCAGGGCAAGAATATAGTCATGTTGGATAGTAAAGGCGTTATCCGAAAGGATAGGGAAAGCCTTTCTTCCCAGAAGGCGGAGTTTGCAACGGATAGGGATTTGCAAACACTTGACGATGCTATGAAGGACGCCGATGTTTTTATAGGCCTCTCCATGGCAGATATTGTGTCGCCCGCTATGTTGAAATCCATGGCAAAAGACCCCATTGTCTTTGCAATGGCCAATCCAAATCCGGAAATCGAATATAATTTGGCCTGTGAGACCCGTAAGGATATTTTAATGGCTACGGGACGCTCCGATCATCCCAACCAAGTGAACAACGTTTTGGGATTCCCTTTTATTTTTAGGGGTGCATTGGATGTTAGGGCAACCAAAATAAACGAACCCATGAAAATGGCGGCGGTAAGGGCTTTGGCAGAGTTAACCAAGGAGCCGGTCCCGGAACAGGTTAATATCACCTACGATACCACTAGACTTACTTTTGGTAAAAACTATATTATTCCAAAGCCCTTCGATCCAAGGTTGATTTCTAAAATTCCACCTGCCGTAGCAAAAGCGGCCATGGAAAGTGGTGTGGCAAAAGCACCTATTGAAGATTGGGATAAGTATGAAGAAGAATTATTGTTACGTTCCGGTAATGACAATAAGGTGGTTCGAACGTTGCACAATAGGGCCAAGGTAAATCCAAAAAGAATCATTTTTGCGGAAGCGGAATTGTTGGACGTGCTAAAAGCGGCCCAAATCGTTTACGAAGAAGGAATTGCTATTCCCATCCTTCTAGGCGATAAAGAAATCATAGAAAAACAAAAAAAGGAACTGGAGTTTGATGCTGATGTCACCATAATAGATCCTCGAGCGGAAGAATCCAAGACCATGCGGACTAGGTATGCCGATAAGCTTTGGCAGTTGCGAAAGCGCAAAGGCGAAACCCGCTATAGTGCCAAGGTGAACATGGGGAAACGTAATTACTACGGCTCCATGATGCTGGTGGAAGGAGATGCCGATGGAATGATTTCAGGATATTCCAGGGCTTACCCTAAAGTATTGAAACCGGTCTTTGAAGTTTTGGGAAGGGCCAGTGGGGTCACCAAAGCATCCACCGTAAACATTATGATTACGGAAAGGGGACCGCTTTTTTTAGCGGATACATCGGTTAACGTTGATCCCAATGCGGAGGAATTGGCAGAAATTGCCCAAATGACCGCCAATGTGGCCACCACTTTTGGGTTTGATCCCGTAGTGGCAATGCTGTCTTATGCCAATTTTGGGTCTTCAAGTCATAAAGAAGCGCAAAAGGTACGGGAGGCCGTTCGACTTCTTCATGAACGAAATCCAAAGCTCATTGTGGATGGGGAAATCCAAACGGATTTTGCCTTAAGCCAAGACCTTTGCCACAATAATTTCCCATTTTCCAAATTGGCAGGGCGTAAAGTGAATACCCTTATTTTTCCCAATTTGGATGCGGCGAACATTACCTACAAGCTTTTAAAGGGACTCAATAACGCAGATTCTATTGGTCCAATTATGATCGGGTTAAAGAAAGCGGTACATATTTTACAGTTAGGGGCAAGTGTTGATGAAATGGTGAACATGGCAGCCGTCGCTGTTATAGACGCCCAACAGCGTGAAAAACGTAAGAAGGCAAAGATGGAAGCTAAGGGATAATGGAGTCCAAACTCATGTTCAAGAAACAATAGTCAGGACGGAAGATCCAAGGAATGGAAAAAATAGTTTGGAATTCTCTTAGAAATTTACTCCTTCTATCAACAACAACTAACATAAAACATTGATCAATGATCACGCATCTTAGAGGAAAATTAGTAGAAAAGAATCCCACTTATATTATAGTGGAATGCGCCGGGGTAGGCTATTTTTTAAATATATCCCTACATACATTTTCCAAAGTTGGTGATGATGAAAACATACGGTTGTTTACCCATCTTCAAGTAAAAGAAGACTCCCATACCTTGTTTGGATTTGCGGAAAAAACGGAACGTGAGATTTTCCGTTTGTTATTATCCGTTTCCGGTATAGGGGCGAGTACGGCTAGGACAATGTTGTCATCCTTAAATCCGGACCAAATAAAGCAAGCCATTGCCAGTGGTGATGTGCCTACAATACAGGGAATCAAGGGTATAGGCGCAAAGACTGCCCAACGTGTAATTTTGGATCTAAAAGATAAGATTCTTAAAGTTTACGATATGGACGAAGTTTCCCCACAATCAAACAATACAACAAAGGAAGAAGCGTTATCTGCTTTAGAGGTTCTTGGTTTCGCAAGAAGGCAGTCTGAAAAGATTGTTGATCGGGTTCTTTCGCAAGACACCTCCATGAGCGTTGAAGCTCTTATAAAGCAGGCGCTGAAAAATTTGTAACTAGTTTGAAAAGAGGGGCAATACCACAACTTAAGTCCTACGGATTTAGGAATATTTTCTTTTTATGTGTTTTCTTGATGTCAACGGGCATAGCCCTTGGTCAAGATGATAGCACGGAGCAACAAGTTGACTCCGTCAAAACAGGTGCAGCTTTAGGGAAGCTTTTATTGGAAAACCCGGAAAGCATTGTATCAAAATATACCTATGACCCAAAGATTGATCGTTATGTCTACACGCAAAGTGTAGGCGAGTTCAATGTTACCCATCCACTTTTTTTAACTCCGGACCAATATTTTGAACTGGTACGGCAAGAAGGTATTAAATCATACTTTAAAGAAAAGATTGATGCGTTCTCCGGAAAAAAGGAAGGTAGCGAAGAGGCTAGGAAAAACCTACTCCCCAATTTTTATGTAAACAGTAATTTTTTCGAATCCATTTTTGGTGGAAATACTATTGAGGTAATTCCGCAAGGTTCCGTGGCTATGGATTTAGGGGTCATTTGGCAAAAGAACGATAATCCTGCACTTTCCCCTAGGAACCGTACCAACCTTTCCTTTGATTTTGACCAACGGATCAGTTTGAGCCTTTTGGGTAAAGTAGGGGAGCGGTTGCAAGTAACCGCCAACTACGATACGGAGGCTACATTCGATTTTCAGAATCTTGTAAAATTGGATTACACCCCAACCGAGGACGATATCTTAAGATCTATAGAAATAGGTAATGTAAACATGCCGCTCAACAGCTCCCTTATTACGGGGGCCCAAAGTCTTTTTGGGGTCAAAACGCAGCTGCAATTTGGTAACACTACCGTTACCGCGGTATTTTCTGAACAGCGTTCCCAAAATAATACCGTTGTTGCCCAAGGGGGTGGAACCTTGAACGAGTTCCAGTTGACCGCATTGGACTATGACGAGGATAGGCACTTCTTTTTAGCCCAATATTTTAGGGATAATTATGATGCGGCCCTAAGCAACTATCCCTTTGTGCAAAGTGCGGTACAAATTACAAGATTGGAAGTTTGGGCAACGAACAGAAGCCAGCAAACCCTTAATGTAAGGAACGTGGTGGCTATCCAAGATTTGGGGGAACTGCAATTGGGTTCGGATGGTGATGAGAAAACAAGAATAGGTCGTGAAGGTCAAGTGCCCGGCGGCTTTTTTAACGTTATGGAACTCGGTGGCCTACCAAGAAATGCCGCTAACGACTACGATCCCGCACAGATTGATGCTGGGGGCGTACTAACGAATGCCATACGCGATATTGCTACGGTGGATAATGGCTTTAATTTTAGCAATGGCTATACCCCAAATCAAGGTTTTGATTATGCCATATTGGAAAATGCAAGAAAGCTGGAGCAAGGAAGGGACTATAATTTCAACAATCAATTGGGTTACATTTCATTGAACCAAAGATTGAGCAATGATGAAGTTTTAGCTGTTGCTTTCCAATATACTACCCTGGACGGACAGGTTTTTCAAGTTGGGGAATTTGCCAATGGAGGGATAGAGGCTACTTCCGTTTCCGGTGGGGCCAATCCAATCATCGAAAATAACACCCTGATATTAAAATTGCTGAAAAGTAACATTACCAATGTCAATGATCCTATTTGGGATTTGATGATGAAAAATATTTATTCAACCGGAGCTTTTCAGTTGAGTCAAGAAGATTTTAAATTGAATATTCTATATTCCGATCCCACCCCTCGAAATTACATTACACCGGCACGGGATGCGGCTGGTATTCCCACACCATTTCCGGAATCGGCTTCTGCCAACGGAAATCCACTTCAAGAACGGATATTGTTGAACGTTTTCAATATTGACCGTTTAAATGTTTATAACGATGTTCAGGCTGGTGGTGACGGTTTCTTTGATTATTTGCCAGGGATAACGGTAGACACCCAAACCGGTCGAATTATTTTTACCAAAGTAGAACCCTTTGGTGAGTTTTTGTTTGACCTCTTAGGTGGTGGTACCTATGATGTGGATAACGATGTGGGCTATAATCCAAACCAGGTGCGTTACGTTTTCAGGAACATGTATGCTAGGACCAAAGCGGCTTCCTTACAGGATGCCGAGAAAAATCGTTTCCAAATCCGTGGACGGTACAAATCGCAAGGAAATAATGGAATACCTATTGGGGCGTTCAACGTGCCAAGAGGTTCGGTTAGGGTAACTGCGGGAGGAAGACAACTTCAAGAGGGCATCGATTATACCGTGAATTATCAGGCGGGAACGGTACAGCTTTTAGATCCAAGTTTGGAGGCTTCCAATACGCCCATCAATATTTCGGTGGAGAACAATGCGGTTTTTGGTCAGCAGACCAGGCGTTTTACCGGAATCAATGTAGAACATAAAATCAACGAAAATTTCCTTTTGGGCGGTACCCTGCTCAATCTAAATGAACGTCCATTGACCCAAAAGTCCAATTTTGGGGTAGAACCGGTCAACAATACAATTTTTGGTTTCAACGGTAATTTTAGTACCGAAGTTCCTTTCTTAACGCGTTTGGCAAATAAGTTGCCCAACATAGATACGGACGTACCTTCCAACCTATCCATTCGTGGGGAAGTTGCCGTATTACGACCTAATTCTCCCAAGAATGCCGATTTTCAAGGGGAAACCACCACTTTTTTAGATGATTTTGAAGGGGCGCAGGCACTTATAGATATCCGCTCCTCGTTGGGATGGTCGTTGGCAAGTCCGCCAGTTGGTGTTCCGGCAAATGAAGAGGGTATAGCGGCAGGGTTTGAACGGGCTAAGGTTGCGTGGTATACCATCGACCCTATTTTTTATACCAACCAACGGCCAGATGGCGTAACGGATAACGACATTTCCTTGAACACCACAAGACGGGTCTTTATTGATGAGGTTTTTCCGCAAGTAGATATTGCCCAAGGGCAAACAACAGTGCAAGGGACCTTGGACATTGCCTATTACCCCAATCAAAAAGGGCCTTATAATGCCAGTGAAAACTTTGGGGCAGCACCACAAAACAATTGGGGGGGTATCATGCGCTCTTTGAGTAGTACCAACTTTGAACAGTCCAATGTGGAATTTGTCCAGTTTTGGGTTCTGGATCCTTATGTAGATGGTGAAACTACCGGGGCAAATAGTGGGGAATTGGTATTGAACCTAGGAAATATTTCCGAGGATATCCTTCCTGACGGTAGAAAACAATACGAAAATGGATTGCCCAGTTCAACATCTACCGAAACACCTAGACCAACAGTCTGGGGCCAAGTACCTTCTACCCAATCCTTGGTCTATGCCTTTGATGCGGATGAGGGAAATCGGACACAACAGGATATTGGTTTTGATGGATTGAACGATACAGATGAAGCAAGCATATATAACGGTCCTGCTAACGATCCTGCCTTGGACAACTACATTTATTATTTGAACCGTGAAGGGGGTATCTTGGAACGTTATTTGGATTTTAATAATCCGCAAGGGAATTCTCCCGTGGCCGTATCCAACACGGATAGGGGTTCTACCACGCTACCCGATGTTGAGGATACAGATCGCGATTTAACCATGAATACGGTGGACAGTTATTTTGAATACCGCATTCCAATTAGGCCCAATACGACTATAGATGACCCGTTTGTAACGGATATTAGACAGGGTTCGACCCCAGAACTTCCTAATGGAACCACACTGAACAGAAGATGGATCCAATATAAGATTCCTTTAAGCACCTTTACGGAGGCCATTGGCGGCATAACGGATTTTAGGTCCATCAGTTTTATGCGGATGTACATGACCGGTTTTACGGATGATATCGTATTACGATTTGCTACTTTGGATTTGGTGCGTGGCGATTGGCGTACGTTTACCAATACCTTGCAAGACCCTGCGATTGACAACAATCCCGCGGATGATGGAACCTTTACCGATGTAAATACCGTAAATATCGAAGAGAATAGCGGGCGTACTCCAATTCCTTATGTATTGCCCCCAGGGGTTGTGCGGGAACAATTGAACAACAACAATACCATCATTAGGCAAAATGAGCAATCGCTGTCTTTTATTGTGGATAATCTGGAGTCTGAGGATTCTAGGGGTGTTTTCAAAAATGTAAACGTCGATTTACGGCAATACGAACGTATTCGAATGTTCATGCATGCCGAAAAGATTGTAAATAGCGACTTTTCCGATAGTGATACACCACTTGTTGGGTTCTTGAGAATTGGAACCGATTTTACGGAAAACTTTTACCAAATAGAATTGCCCTTGCAATTTACACCATTTGGTTCCTCCAGTCCCGAAATTATCTGGCCCAGCGTTAACGAAATCAACGTCGCCCTTGAAGACTTAAACCGGGTAAAATCCTTAGGTATTGCCCAGGGGACTTTAAGTGAAGTAAATTTCTATGAGGTCGTTGATGGTGAAGTGGTTCCCGTACCGGAATTTGCGCCAAGGACTTTAGGGCGATTGCGTATTGGGATCCGTGGAAATCCATCCTTGGGGAGTGTACGTGGCATGATGGTAGGTATCAAGAATATAGATAATCTTCCGGCAAGGGGTGAAGTTTGGTTCAATGAATTGCGCTTGGCAGGTTTGGATAATAATGGGGGTTGGGCAGCTATTGCCGCCTTGGACGCCAACATGGCGGACTTTGCCAATGTGACCGCCACGGGGAGTACCAGTACCTCTGGGTTTGGGACTATAGACCAATTGCCCAATGAAAGGGCTAGGGAAGATGCCATTTCTTATGATTTGGTAACCAATATTAATGTCGGACAGTTGTTCCCTAAAAAATGGGGCTTGCAGATTCCGTTTAATTATGGAATTTCCGAAACCTTGATAACCCCTGAATTTGATCCCGTTTTTGACGATTTAAAACTGGAAGATCGTATTGATGCCGCGGCAACTGCGGAAGATGGGGAAACCATCCGCGAACAGGCGGAAGATTATACCAAGAGAAGAAGTATCAACCTCATTGGGGTTCGAAAAAATAGGGGGGACGAAGCGGAAGCCAATTTCTACGATATTGAAAACTTCACCTTCAATTATTCCTATAATGAAACCAACCATAGGGATTTTGAAGTGGCCGATTTAACCGATCAAAACGTAAACACCGGTTTTGTATACAACCATAATTTTCAGCCCGCACCAGTAGCACCCTTCGCCAAAAAAGATTCCCTGTTGACCGGTAAATACTGGCAATGGCTTAAGGAACTTAACTTTAATTTATTGCCCACAAGCGTATCGCTAAACGCAAATTACAACCGATCGTTCAACCAACAGCGCTTTAGGGACGTTTTGGAGCCGGGCGTGGAAGGTTTGGACCTGCCACTGTTACAGCAACGGAATTACCTTTTTAATTGGCAGTATGCCCTAAATTATAGCTTGACCAAATCGTTGCGCGTAAACCTTACGGCCTCCAACAACAATATCGTACGGAACTTCTTTAATATTGATGAAGATGCGGATTCCGGTATCAATCAAGATTTGAATATTTGGAACGCCTTTTTTGATGTTGGGGAACCCAACAGGCACGGCCAGCAATTACAACTGAATTACGAACTACCTTTTGATAAGTTTCCGTTTTTAAACTTCATAAACGCCCAGTACACCTATACCAGTAATTTTGATTGGCAGCGTGGTGGTGATGCCTTGGTTGAAGTTGCGGAGGAAGAACTTGGCGAGGGTACACAGATCAACACCGTTCAAAATGCCAGTACCCATAACCTTACCGCTAATTTGACCATGCAAGGGTTTTATGATTTTCTAGGCCTTAAAAAGCGAACCGGAAAGGTCGTTGCAGGAACGGCTGCCGCGCGTAGGGATAAAGCTGGGAATACCAAGGATGGCGAAGATGAAAAGCCCCCAAAGAAAACAAGCAAAGGATTTAATACCGCCATAGATATTTTGACCATGGTCAAAAGGGTCAACGTCAACTATAGTGAAAACCGGGGTAAGGTTTTACCTGGGTATACACAATCCATTGGATTCATTGGAACGGCAAGACCTTCCCTTGGTTTTGTCTTTGGAAGCCAACGTGATGTGCGCTTTGAGGCAGCAAGAAGAGGGTATTTAACCACTTTTTCCGGATTTAACTCCCAGTTCTTGGAAAATAATTCCAAGCAGCTGAGCATAACCGCAACGGCACAACCCACCCAAGATTTGACCATAGATTTGATAGCGGACCGGCAGATTTCCAATAGTTTGCAAGAAACCTTTGATGTTACCGAGGATGATGCGGGCCAGTTGGGTTTCAACTCCTTATTGTCCAACAATTTTGGAAACTTTAGTATTTCGACCCTTATGTTAGGTAGCGTGTTCAATAGGAGCGATGAGTTTGACTCGGCCAATTTTGAGCAGTTCCAAGATAACAGGATTACCATTGCCAATAGATTGGCGGCTGAAAGGGGCATTACGGAAATAGATCCGGAAACCGGTTTCCCCGTAGGTTTTGGAGATACCAGTCAAGACGTGCTCTTGCCTGCCTTCTTTGGCGCGTACACGGGGCAAGATGCAGAACGAGTGAACCTGGATGCCTTTAGGCAAATTCCAATTCCAAACTGGAACCTCAAGTACACGGGATTGATGAAGAACAGATGGTTTAAAAAGAAGTTCAAGAGATTCTCCGTACAACATGGATATCGGTCTGCCTACAGTATCAATTCCTTCCAAACCAATTTGGAACGTAACCAATTGATCAATGAAGGCTTAGCACCTATTAATGCGGAAACCGGGAATATTTTATCGGAAAATATCATTAATAATGTGATACTCAATGACGCATTTAGTCCCTTGGTACGATTGGATTTTGAAATGAAAAATTCCTTAAGTGTCTTGGCGGAGGTCAATACCGACAGGACGTTCTCCTTAAGTTTTGATAACAATTTACTTACGGAAATCAATGGAAAGGAATATACCGTTGGCTTAGGCTATCGTTTTAAGGATGTCAAGTTTGTGACGAACATTGCCGGTGAGCGAACCAGATTGAAGGGCGATTTAAACCTGAAGGCCGATCTTTCCCTGAGGGACAATATCACCATTATTAGAAATTTGGACGTTAACAACAATCAGATTACGGCAGGCCAAGAATTATGGTCCATTAAGTTTACCGCAGATTATGCCCTAAGTAGAAATTTGAATGCCTTGTTCTTCTACGATCACTCCTTTTCCCAGTTCAAGGTGTCCACGGCATTCCCGCAGACTACCATCAACGCTGGTTTTACGGTACGCTATAACTTTGGGAATTAAATTGTCCACCGTCTGTTTTAGGGTAAGAATCAGCTTGTCGGTACCTTCTTTATTTTTTTTGAAAACCCGTTTTTATTGCGTTACATTTGTTCTTTTACAAATCCATATCAAATGAATATACCCGCAGATTTAAAATATACCAAAGACCATGAATGGGTCAAAATTGAAGGCGATGTAGCCACCGTTGGCATTACGGATTTTGCGCAGGGCGAACTGGGCGATATTGTTTACGTTGAGGTAGAAACCTTGGATGAAACGCTGGATAAAGACGAAGTTTTCGGTACCGTTGAAGCAGTGAAAACCGTTTCTGACCTGTTCCAACCCCTAAGTGGTGAAATCATTGCGTTTAACGAGGCTTTGGAAGATGAACCGGAAAAGGTAAACGCGGATCCGTACGGCGATGGCTGGATGGTGAAAATAAAAATTAGCGATAGTGCCGAGGTGGAAGGCTTGCTCAGTGATGCGGACTACAAAGAACTCATCGGTGCTTAAACGGCATTTATTTGCAATCTTATTTATAAGCTGGATGGTGATTATAACACTGTTCAGCTTATTTTCTTTTCCCGGGGAAGATATGGGGTTTATCAATATTCCATATCTTGATAAAATAGCCCATTTTACATTTCACTGTATTATTCTGGTTTTGGGAACACTTTTTCGCAGAGAACGTCGCCCAAACCACTTTGTTAAGAACAAGGCAATCCTAGGGATGTTTTTGTTTTCTGTAGCCTATGGAATTGTAATAGAGACCCTACAATTTACAATGCCCTTTGGCAGGGCGGCGGAAATATGGGATATTTTGGCAAATTTATCTGGCGCGCTTTTTGGGGTTTTACTCATTAAAAAGTATCTTTCGCTCATTGAGAAGTGAAAATGACGCATTATTACCTCAAAAATTTAGAATTAAATATTAAATTAGCGAACACTTAAAATTAAGCACATGGAACCAAAGAAGAATCCAAAAGCGGATGTAGGTAGAAATAGCAGTCTTTATTTTGTGATAGGACTGGCCTTGGTAATGTTACTTGTTTTGACAGGACTGGAGTGGAAAAACTACGATGACGATGCCGGTTATGACATTTCCTTGAATGTAGAAGATGATTTGGATGAAGAAGTTCCAATGACAGAACAAATTAAGACACCACCGCCACCGCCACCACCAGCAGCACCAGAGGTTATTGAGGTTGTTGAAGATGAGGAAGAGGTAGAGGAAACCGTAATAGAATCAACGGAAACAAGCCAAGAAGAAGAGGTCATGGAAGTTGAAGATGTAGTGGTAGAAGAAGTGGAAGAAGATATTTCCGTTCCTTTTGCCGTTATTGAAGACGTACCTGTTTTTCCCGGTTGTGAAGGGTCCAGCAACAAAAAGCAATGTTTCCAGGATCAAATGCAAAAACATATTCGTAAAAACTTCCGTTATCCAGAGATTGCACAAGAAATGGGAGTGCAAGGAAGGGTAAGTGTTGTTTTCGTTATCCAAAAAGACGGTAGCATTGGTAACATCAGAATGCGGGGTCCGGATAAGAACTTAGAGGCAGAGGCACTTCGTATCATCAAGAAATTGCCAAAAATGACGCCTGGTAAGCAAAGGGGTAGGGCTGTAAAGGTTCCATTCAGTATTCCAATTACCTTTAAGCTTCAATAAAAGAATTCGCAAAGTATAAGAAAAGGCTGTCCATATGGGCGGCCTTTTTTATGCAATACTTTTTACCTCGCTATAAACCCCGCTATTTCGTTGCAAATCAATAGATGCGTCTGTATCTTTGCGCACTATTATGCTATGTTGATGAAATCTGTTGCCGGAACTATAAAAAAATCCACTTGGTCTTTGGCTTTGGCCGACTTTAAAGAGCTTACCAAAGTACGGTTGGCCGTTAGTGTGGTTTTTTCTTCCATAGCCGGTTATTTTCTTGGGGCATATGAAGTTAATTTGCTTTCCGTTTTTCTTTTGGCATTTGGTGGCTACTGCATGGTTGGGGCCTCTAATGCATACAATCAAATTATAGAAAGGGATTTGGATGTGCTGATGCACAGAACAAGGAACAGACCTATTCCCGCAGGTAGGATGTCCGCTAAAACCGCATTGGCCATCGCCATTGTCTTAACCGTTCTGGGGATTGTTGCACTTTACCTATTAAATCCAAAAACGGCTTTATTCGGTACCCTGTCCATATTTTTATACACCAGTGCATATACACCTTTGAAAACTAAAACGCCATTGGCGGTTTTTGTTGGTGCAATACCTGGAGCCATTCCATTTATGTTGGGTTGGGTTGCGGCTACCAATGATTTTGGTATTGAGCCGGGAACCTTGTTCATGATTCAGTTTTTTTGGCAGTTCCCGCACTTTTGGGCATTGGGATGGATGTTGGATGAGGATTATAAAAGGGGTGGTTTTAAAATGTTGCCCACGGGGAAAAAAGATAGCGGTACTGCATTACAGATCATATTGTATACCATTTGGATGATCGTCATATCCATTATGCCGGTTTTTGGTTTTACGGGAAGGTTACACCTTTCCATTCCGGCGGCAATACTCATTTTTCTATTGGGAATCATTATGTTGGGCTTTGCGTTTAAGCTCTATGAAAAAAAGGACAATCCAACGGCGCGAAAGTTGATGTTGGCCAGCGTAAGTTACATCACCTTGATACAGCTGGTTTTTGTCTTTGACAAATGGTTGGTGACCTTGTTGTAAGCGCTAGAGGTAAAATGGATTTTGCACTGATGCGGAATCCAATTTTTTGAAAATAAGAACTATGGATTTAACCCAGGGAACGGCCCAGGAAAAGAACAAAAGGGCAAAAAAAATGATGCTGTGGTTTGGCATTGTTAGCCTTATTATGGGGTTTGCAGGATGGACCAGCGCCTACATCGTAAGCAGTAAACGAGAAGATTGGTTGGATAACATTCAACTACCGCAAGCTTTTTACATAAGTACAGCGTTAATCATTTTAAGTAGTCTAACCTATATTTTGGCAAAAAAGGCTATAAAAGAGAATAACCAAAAATTGGCCACCATTTGGTTGTTTGGTACGCTAGGTCTGGGAATTGCATTCATCATCTTGCAATTCATAGGTTTTTCCCAAATGCTGGAAAGTGGTTATTATTTTACCGGACCTACGAGCAATATTAAAATGTCCTATATTTTCTTGATAGCTTTTGTGCACATCATGCACGTTGTCGCCGGCTTGATTTCCCTAATAGTGGTGTTGGTGCAACAGCTGCGCGGAAAGTATACGGCGATCAATCTTTTAGGATTGGAATTAGGGGCAACATTCTGGCATTTTTTGGATATTCTTTGGGTATACTTGATCGTCTTTATGTTTTTTGTGAAATAAATTAAAGAAAGCGAAGTTTTCTAAAGCAATACACTTTTTCAATACGGCAAAAGATGTATTTTTGCTAAAGTTTTATTAAAACGATATTCTCTATGGATACAACGGTTACAACCGGCAATGAAGAAAACGTTTGGGGGGGCGGTAACAGACCTCTAGGTGCTAGTTATGGCAAAATGATGATGTGGTTTTTCATTGTTTCTGATGCCTTGACATTTTCAGGATTTTTAGCATCCTACGGCTTTTCTAGATTTAAGTTTATAGAAACCTGGCCTATAGCGGATGAGGTATTTACCCACGTGCCGTTCTTTCATGGCAATTACCCTATGATCTATGTGGCCTTTATGACCTTTGTTTTGATCATGTCTTCCGTAACCATGGTGTTGGCGGTAGATGCAGGTCATAAAATGAAGCAAAACAAGGTGATTATCTATATGTTCCTTACCATTATTGGCGGGGCCATCTTCGTAGGTTCGCAGGCTTGGGAATGGGCAACCTTTATTAAAGGCGATTTTGGGGCGTTGGAAACCAAAGGAGGTAGGGTATTACAATTCGTAAAAGCTGATACGGGTGAACGCGCTTCCATTAGTGAGTTTTCTATGACCTTGGAAGAAGATAGGGTGGCTGATGCCCGGGATTCCGGAATTTGGTTTACGGACAATGAAAGTTTGCCTAACTATTCCTTAAATGAGGTTATTGAAGGTTTTAAGGCCAACCCAAATATTTTGATCCGTACGGAAAAAATTAATGAGGAAGGGGAAAAGACCCTACTTACACGGGAACAATCCTTAGGAAGGTTAAAGGACGCTGTTAGGGTCGTAGAAGGTGCAAACTTGGTGCGAAATGAGTACGGTAGCCGTCTCTTTGCCGATTTTTTCTTCTTTATCACAGGCTTTCACGGTTTTCACGTGTTTTCTGGGGTGGTCATCAATGTCATTATCTTTTTCAACATCATTTTAGGCACCTATGAAAGAAGGGGCCATTATGAAATGGTAGAAAAAGTGGGACTCTACTGGCACTTTGTAGATTTGGTCTGGGTATTTGTATTTACATTCTTCTATTTGGTATAATCAATAAAACAATAAACCTGCGATAGCGGGTAGCTATAAAAGAATTAATAATATGGCACACGAGCATAAACTGGAAATATTTAGAGGCTTACTTAAATTTAAGTCCAACACCCAAAAGATATGGGGCGTACTAATTTTCCTGTCCGTTGTAACGGCAATAGAAGTTGTACTGGGTATCATAAAACCGTCTTTTTTGGTGCTTACTTCATTCTTGGGGATGAAGTTGCTCAACTGGATATTCATCATCCTTACTTTGGTAAAAGCGTATTACATCGCTTGGGATTTTATGCACTTGCGCGATGAAAAAAGTTCAATGCGAAGGGCCATCGTTTGGACACCGATTTTCTTGGTTTCCTATTTGGTATTCATACTGCTTTTTGAGGCAGTTTACATTTATGATGTATTTAAGAACGGATTTTTTGCCTGGGATTTTTAGGAATACCTATGCATACAATATATAAGGACAAAGGCGGTTATTTAACCGCCTTTCTTTATTTTTGTACCTCAGGTTGACTGCCTTTTTTGGTTGGATTTTCATTACCCAAAACCTGACGCACGCTATGAAAAAAACCTTTGTTCTTGTTATCCTTTTTATTTTTCCGTTGGTGGCCTATCTTTTTTTTGCCACTGGGGTCAATAATTTTGGCAAGCTCCCTATACTCACCGAAAATATTGCGGAAGTACCGAGTAGTGCGAATGCCGTAACACTTCAGGATAAAATTACCATACTCGGTTTTTTGGGGTCTGATATGGCGCTGCGCAAAGGCAATGCTTTTAACTTAAACCAAAAGATTTACAAACGTTTCCACGAGTTCAAAGATTTTCAATTGGTGATGTTGATGCCAAACGGTACAGAAGATCAGGTATCCCAACTAAAAGAAAACCTGGGAAAACTTTCTTCCATTGAAAAATGGCAATTTGTATTTGCATCCGAAAAAGAAATCCAGATTTTTTTTGACAGCCTTAAAACCAATATTAAGCTGGATGAAAATTTAGGTTGTGAAGAAGTCTTTATTATCGATAAAAACAGAAACCTTAGAGGAAGGGATGATGACGAGGATGAAGGTGTAAAATACGGGTTTGACGCTACTTCCGTTGCGGAACTAAACAATAAAATGGAAGATGACGTAAAAATCATCTTGGCAGAGTACAGACTAGCCTTAAAAAAGAACAATGCCAACAGGAGCAAATAAAAAACAGAAATATACCTACGTATGGGTTTCTGCCATTATCTTAATTTTTGGCGTTTTTTCGGTATATGAAATTACCAAAAGAATAAAGCAAGGGACTATTGTAGAAAACGATAGGCTGGGCGGTACAACTACGCTAACCCCCTTATCTTATATCACCAGTGAAGGAAAAAAACGCAAAGTGCCCAACTTTTCTTTTGTCAACCAAGACAGCGTTAGAGTAACCAATGAAGACTTTTTAGGTAAGGTATACGTAGTTGATTTTTTCTTTACCACTTGCCCTACCATATGCCCGATAATGACCAAAAATTTGGTGGCCTTGCAAAATACGTTTAAGGATAAACCGGATTTTGGGGTGGCTTCCTTTACCATAAACCCAAGGTATGATACGCCAACGGTTTTAAAGACCTATGCAAATCGTTACGGTATTGAAGATGCCGACTGGCATTTAATGACGGGTGAACAGGAGCGCATTTATAACTTGGCAAGAGAAGGCTTTTATATTTTGGCGAAAGAAGCCAGTGATGTTCCAGGCGGTTTTGAACATTCCGGGATGTTTGCGCTGGTGGACAAGGAAGGATATATAAGATCCCGAATGGATCGGTTTGGAAACCCTTTGATCTACTACCGCGGTACCATTACGGAAAAACAAGGGGTAAACAAGGAGGGCGAAGCACAACAAATCACCATCCTCAAAGAAGATATTAAAAAACTACTTGCGGAATAAATGGAGCAACGTCTAAAAAAAGAGAAAAAAATAAAGGTATTGATCTTGGTTTTATCCATTATCATTCCGGTCGTAGTTGCTTTCTTGTTTCAATATAAGATTCCGGGAGCGGAACCTCTTTCTTTTTTACCGCCAATTTATGCAACCACCAACGGCCTAACGGCACTGCTCTTAATTGCTGCTGTGGTAGCCATTAAAAACGGGAAGGAGAAACTGCACCAAAAATTGATGACAAGCTGCGTGCTGCTGTCCGTAGCATTTTTATGCATGTATGTGGCCTATCACATGACCTCGGAAGCCACGCCATATGGGGGTGAAGGTTTTATTAAGTATGTATACCTGTTTATCTTACTAACACATATTGTGCTATCTATTGTAGTTATCCCTTTGGTATTACTTACCTATAGCAGGGCGTATCTAGAGGATTTTGAAGAACATAGAAGATGGGCCAAATACACCTTTCCTATTTGGTTGTATGTTGCTATTACGGGGGTGGTTGTCTATTTAATGATTTCCCCCTACTACGCCCATTAATAATTGGATTATGAAAAAGAGTTTGTTGTTTTTTCTGCTATTGGTACTGCTTCTTCCAGAAGTTTCGGATGCCCAGTGTGCTATGTGCAGGGCAGCTTTGGAGAGCGAAGCGGACAATAGCCAAGCAGAAGGCATCAATAACGGTATCGTGTATTTAATGGCAATACCCTACATTTTGGTAGCCGGGCTGTTTTTCTTTATTTACAAAAAAATGAGGAACACTTAGTTTTTCTGTAAAAAGTGTAACAAATTGTTTTTCCTGTCGTCTTACTAATATGCATTAGCATATTCATCAATCACCATAAATCCAACCCAATGTTTGACATCGAAAGATGGCAAGAGATTTTTGATACGATACGTAAGAACAAGCTTCGCACATTTCTTACGGGAATGTCCGTTGCATCCGGTATTTTCATTTTGGTCATTCTGCTCGGTTTTGGGCAGGGGATGCAAAATGGTATTGAAGCGGAATTCAAAGGGGATGCCGCTACCAGTATTTGGGTATGGCCCCGCAGGACCACTATCGAATATAAAGGCCTCAATCCAGGAAGAAGAATCCAGTTACGGAACAAGAATTTTGACGTCATTACCCAACAAATGGACGTTTCCTATGACAAAGCTTCCGTGTTGTACTTTCCTAGGGATACCAAAATTGTCTATAACAACGATTTGTTGAGTTATAACATAGCTGCCACAACGCCGGATCTACAACCTATAGAAAACGAATACATCTCTGAAGGCAGGTATCTTAATGAAACGGATATGCGCCAAAATGCCAAGGTTGCGGTAATAAGCAACAAGATAAAAAAAGAAGTTTTTTCAGATTTGGACTCTCCCCTTGGTCAGTATTTGACCATATCAGGGGCAGGATTTAAAATTGTTGGGGTTTATGGGGAATATGGTGATGATGATGGCGAGGAACAGCGCATTTTCATCCCCTTGACAACGGCGCAGTTGACTTTTAATGGTGGGGATAAGGTCAACAACTTTAACTTTATGTTACCAGAACAATCCAGCATTGATCAGACCGTTGCTGCCTCGGAAAAATTTGTAAAAGATATTAAAGGGTATTTGTATGAAGCCCATGGAATCTCACCGAAAGATGAAAGGGCTATCCATGTTTGGAACCCCATAGAGGAAGCCAAACGGTACTATTCCCTTATAGGTAATATTAAATTTTTCTTTTGGTTCGTAGGCCTTTGCACCATAATTGCCGGTGTAGTGGGGGTAAGTAATATTATGATGATCGTGGTAAAGGAACGTACAAGGGAAATAGGGATCCGTAAGGCTTTGGGGGCAAGACCTTGGGAGATTATAGGTATGATCCTCCATGAGGCGGTTTTTGTAACGGCAATCTCAGGATTTACGGGACTCATATTGAGTATGGCATTGCTGGAAGTGGTAGGACCCAATGTGGAAATAGATTATGTGGTCAATCCTTCGGTAAATTTCCAGGTAGCGTTTACCACCGTAATCGTATTGATCATTGCAGGTGCTATAGCAGGATTTTTCCCTGCTTGGCGCGCTGTTCGGGTGCAAACCATTGAAGCCTTAAAGGACGAATAAAAGAAATTAGTTCAGTTCACTATGTTTAACAGGGACCGTTGGAAAGAAATATTGGAAGTGCTGACCAAAAATTGGTTCAGGACCCTGTTGACGGCATTTGGTGTTTTTTGGGGCATATTGATTCTCATCATTCTATTGGCGGCGGGAAAAGGCCTGGAAAACGGAATTAAACAAGACTTTAGTGGTGTTGCCACCAATACCATGTTTATGTGGACAAGAAGTACCACCATGGCCTATGAAGGCCTTCCGGAAGGACGAAGTTTTGAATTTAAATTGAGCGATGTTCAACTTATACGTAATAATGTTCCGCAATTGCGCATCGTATCCCCTAGAAATGGCTTGCGCCAAACCCCTGGTATCGATAATGTTTTTTATGGGACGGAAAGTGGCTCGTATCGGGTTTTTGGGGATTACCCAGAGATAATTTTTCAAAACTCCATGTATACCAACCAAGGGCGTTTTTTAAATGAAAACGATATTAGGGAAAAGCGAAAAGTAGTGGTCATTGGTGATGGTATACGAAAAGATTTGTTTAAGAAAGGGGAGGATGTCTTGGGTAGCTATCTTAAAATTCAAGGGGTAAATTTTATGGTGGTCGGGACCTACAAAGAAAAATCCAATAATGGTGATGGAGAGAATAGCGAACGACAGATTTATGTGCCGTTTACCACCTTCTCGCAGGCGTTCAATAGGGCAGACAATGTTGGTTGGATGGCTATTACCGCAAAGGATGGCAGTTCCATAACGCAACTGTCGGACAAGATTTTGGCCACGGTAAAGCAAAGTAGAAAAGTACATCCGGATGATGAAAGGGCCGTTGGTTTCTTTGATCTCTACAAGCAGTATAATAGGGTAGAAACGCTTTTTAGCGCCATGCGTTGGATTGCCATTATTGTGGGAACGTTAGTGCTGATATCCGGTGTAATAGGCATTAGTAATATTATGCTGATCGTAGTTAAGGAACGTACTAAGGAAATAGGGATCAGAAGGGCTTTGGGCGAGAATCCGTGGTCAATAAAAAAGCAGATTTTGATGGAATCTATTTTTCTGACCATTATTTCCGGGATGACGGGCATTATTGTGGGTTCCTTGTTCATCTATGGTATCAATGCGATCCTGGACAGCGTGGGTCCCGTAGATATGTTTTTAAATCCCAGTGTGAGTATTGGGGTCGTAACCGTTGCTTTGACCATACTAATTGTTTCTGGGCTTTTGGCAGGATTTATTCCGGCCCAGAGCGCTATTAAGGTGAGGCCCATAGACGCGTTGCGTACAGAATAGAGATAGCTAAATTCAATATAGGTTTTCCAATGGAAAATCACGGAAGTAAGATTCCAAAAATTAAATCAATCAAGAATGAAAAAATCAGTAACCCTAATCATTTTATTGCTCATCATCATCTGTTTTGGTGGCGCAATGTATTATTTATACCAAAAAAACGCAGAAGACCCTGTAGTATATGAAACGGAACAGGCTTCAAAACAAACGATCATCAAAAAAACCGTAGCCACGGGCAGTATTCTCCCTTTGGAAGAGGTGCTCATTAAACCCAATATTTCAGGGGTAATAGAAGAAGTATATGTAGAAGGTGGGGATTATGTAAAGTCTGGGGATTTGCTGGCCAAAATTAAAGTAGTCGCCAACTTGAATGCCTTGAACGATGCCAATAATGGAATCAATGATGCCAAGATTACGTTGGACGACCAAAAACGGAATTACGATAGACAACAAGAATTATTTGATAAGGGCGTGATTTCGCAAGCGGATTTAGAAAGGGCCCAAGTAACCTTTGATCAAGCGAAACAAGGATATCAAGCAGCAAGACAACGGTTCGATATTGTAAAAACCGGTACTACAAGAGGCTATGGAAATGCCGCGAATACCTTAATACGTTCCACGGTGAGTGGAATGGTCTTGGACGTTCCTGTTGAAAAAGGAAATCAGGTTATCGAAAGTAACAATTTTAATGAGGGGACCACCATTGCAGCGATTGCCGATGTGGAAAAGATGATTTTTGAAGGTAAGGTAGATGAGTCGGAAGTAGGAAAGATTAAAGAAAACCTGCCGCTGGAAATCACTGTGGGAGCCATTGAAAACCGTGTCTTTAATGCAGTTTTGGATTATATAGCCCCAAAAGGGGTAGAGGAAAACGGTGCCATACAATTTGAGATTAAAGGAACGCTCAAAAAACACGATACCACGTTTATCCGTGCAGGATTAAGTGCCAATGCATCCATTATCTTGGCTAGGGCGGACAGCGTTTTGGCAATTAAGGAGGCCTTGGTGCAATTTGATGAGGATACCAAAAAACCCTTTGTAGAAATAGAAAAAGGGGAGCAGGAATTTGAAAGGGCAAATATAGAGCTCGGGGTCAGTGACGGTATCAATGTGGAAATCAAATCTGGAATAACGGCGGATGATAAAATCAAAGTCTGGAACGGTGTTGAATCCAAGGACAATGATCAGTAATCATTTAACAAAAATTTTAAATAAAACCTGTAACAAATCTGCAACTTGTAAGTCCTATTAGGGAATCGTGTTCAGATAGCTAACAAACCAATTATGATAGAAATAAAAGACCTTCATAAATCCTATAAAATGGGAAGCAATTCCCTTCACGTTTTAAAGGGAATCAATTTTTCTGCAGAAGAAGGGGAGCTTGTTGCCATAATGGGTTCTTCCGGGTCTGGAAAATCTACCTTGCTTAATATATTGGGTATGTTGGATGGTGCCGATTCCGGGGAATACAATTTGGATAATGTACCGATTAGGGATCTAAACGAAACGAAGGCGGCGCAATACAGGAACAAGTTTTTAGGCTTTATTTTTCAATCCTTTAACCTTATCAATTATAAATCCGCATTAGAGAATGTGGCTTTGCCCTTATACTACCAAAAGGTAAATAGAAAGGTGCGACAGGAGAAGGCATTGAAGTATTTAGAACAAGTAGGACTTAAGGACTGGGCTACGCATTTGCCCAGTGAGCTTTCCGGGGGACAAAAACAGCGTGTGGCTATAGCACGTGCCATGGCCGCGGAACCAAAAGTATTGTTGGCAGATGAGCCTACAGGGGCTTTGGATAGTACAACCTCATATGAGGTAATGGACTTGATCCAAAAAATTAATGACGCCGGCAATACCATATTAGTAGTAACACATGAAGAGGACATTGCGCATATGTGCAAAAGAATCGTGCATTTAAAGGATGGTGTTATTGTAGAGGATAAAAAGATAGAACAAGTAAGGGCGGCACAATATGTTTGATAGAGACATTTGGCAAGAAATATTCAACACCATTAAAAAGAACAAGCTACGGACGTTCTTAACGGGTTTTTCCGTAGGATGGGCGATCTTTATATTAGTGATGTTGCTTGCCTCCGTAAACGGTATGGAGAACGGTTTTGTGGGTCAATTCAATGACGACGCCACCAATACTATTTTCATAAGGCCCGGGGTTACCTCAAAAGCGTATGCAGGTTTCGAAGCGGGAAGAAGAATCCAGTTGGAGAATGACGATTTGGAATACATAAGACAAAGTTTTCCTGATGATATTGAATATATAAGCGGCCGATATTTCACCAACACAACAGCACGCTACAAAAGTGAAACAGGGGCCTATCCAGTGCAAGGTGTCCATCCGGAATTTCAGATTATAGAAAAGACGATCGTCATCAGCGGACGTTATTTTAACGAAACGGACTTTACCAATAAGGCAAAAGTAGCGGTAATTGGTAAGAAGGTCGCGGAAGACCTTTTTGATAAGGAAGATCCCATTGGGCAATTTGCAGAATTGAATGGATTGCCTTTTAGGGTTATTGGTGTCTTTACGGATGAAGGCGATGATAACGCCGAACGAAGAATTTATGCCCCCCTTTCTACATACCAAAGAATATACGGCAATACCAACAACATTAATCAAATAGCACTTACTTATAATCCAAATTATGATTTGACCAAGGCCCTTGATTTTTCCCAAAGGTTGGAAATATTGATGAAGCGAAGACAAAAGGTAGATCCAGAAGACCAGTCTGGCATCAACGTATGGAATTATGCGGAAGCATTTGATAATATCAGCAGTTTTACCACGGTGTTAAAGGCTATAGGCATTGTGGTTGCCTTTCTTATTTTGATAGCAGGTATCGTAGGTATTGGTAATATTATGGTTTTTACCATAAAAGAAAGAACAAAGGAATTTGGTGTTCGTAAAGCCTTGGGCGCAAGGCCAAAGCAAATTGTAAACTTGGTATTGTTGGAATCTACTTTTATTACCACCTTATCTGGGTTTGTAGGTCTACTATTTGCGTGGGTCATTCTAGCACTGGTAGGTCCGACCATAGAGACGCCGGCCTTTAGCAACCCTTCCGTACGATCCTCTACCGTGATTACTGCAACCATTATTTTAATAATAGCTGGAGTTTTGGCAGGATTGTTACCCGCTATTAAGGCGGCCAATGTAAAACCAATTGTAGCACTAAGCGATAAATAGGATAGGTATGTGGTTATTTGATAGAGATTTATGGGTCGAGATTTTTCATACGTTGGGACAAAACCTATTTCGTACGTTTTTGACCATGTTGGGGGTGATTTTTGCCATGATCATTTTAGTACTCCTACTGGGTTCCTCCAACGGAATGAGCAATGGTTTCAACAAGGTATTCGCGGGTACGGCATCTAACAGTCTCTTTGTTTGGGGGCAATCCACTTCGGAACCCTATAAAGGATTTGAAAGAGGGCGCAGAATACGTTACAAAATTGAGGATGCCGAATTAATCAAAAAACAGATTCCTGAGATTGAAGTTCTGGCGCCAAGAATAGAGTTGGGCAGCCATCGTGGGGTCGTTACCGTTTATAGAAAAGGGCAGACCAGTGGTTCATCGGTCTACGGAGATTATCCGGAGATTGATAATATTACTAAAAAGAGACTGGTAGAGGGTCGTTTTCTTAATCAGACGGATATTGATGATTCCAAAAAAGTATGTGTAATAGGCGAAGAGACCTATAAACTATTATTTGAAAAAGGCGAAAAAGCCATTGGGCAAGATATACGTATCAATGGGGTTTTCTTTTCGGTAGTGGGGATTTTTAAACCCAATAATAATATTAATATAGATGGGGAGAATGCGGTATTTATACCCTTTACCACATTTCAAAAAGCATTTAATTCCGGCGATCGTATGGGTTGGATGGCCATTTCCGTTGAACCCAATACTAAAGTAGTTGTCGTAGAAAACGAAATAAAGGAAATCCTTAAAAAGAAGTATGACATCCACCCTAAGGATGAAAGGGCCATAGGTAGTTTTGACATGTCTGAGATATTTAACAATATCACTGCATTTACTACGGTCCTTAAAGGCTTTTCCTTTTTCGTAGGAATCTTTACGCTGCTTGCAGGTGTTATCGCCATTAGTAATATTTTACTCATTACGGTTAAGGAGCGTACCAAAGAAATTGGGGTCAGAAGGGCCTTAGGAGCTACTCCTAAAGTGGTAAAACGTCAAATAGTTGTAGAAGCTATTGTTTTAACGGCTTTTGCCGGACTTATCGGTTTTGCCATTGCCGTGGGATTTTTAGCTATTGCAGATTCATTATGGGGCAGTGGTGATGACTTCCCTTTCGTCAAACCTATGGTTAGTGTTCCCCAATTTGTCATATCGTTTATATTAATGGTAGGCTTAAGCGTACTCATAGGATTGATTCCGGCAAATAGGGCCATCAGGGTAAGACCAATTGAAGCGTTACGAGAAGAATAAAAAAGAAATTAAATAACAACAATCAAATAAAGAACCATGAATAAGTATGTAAAGTATGGACTGCTAAGTATTGTCATCATTGGAATTTTGGCAGCTATAGTCTATTTTCTTAAACAAAATAGCACACCTACCAAACTGTACGAAACCGAGAAACTGGAACGCAAGGATATTGTAAATAAAGTTATTGTCACCGGAAAAGTTATTCCAGAAGATGAAATCAATATTAAACCCCAAATCTCCGGTATTATAGATAAAGTCTATTTGGATGAAGGGGTACAGGTAAAGGCCGGTGATTTAATCGCGGTGATTAAGGTGGTGCCTAACGAACAATCGTTAAACCAAGCTGCCGGTAGGGTTAGAAATGCGGAAATTGCCTTGAGTAACGCTAAATTGGAATTTGATAGAAATAAGACCCTTTTTGACAAAGGTGTAGTTTCTAGCCAAGCGTTCAACAATTTAAAACTAACGTATGACCAGGCACAACAAGAAGTTAGCAACTCTAAAGCCGATTATCAAATTATTAGAAGGGGGTCCGCTGGTGGTTCTGCCAGTGCCAACACCAATATACGGGCAACCGTATCAGGAACAATTTTGGAAATCCCGGTAGAGGAAGGAGATCAGGTTATCCAGAGTAATAATTTTAATGATGGTACTACAATAGCCACTATTGCGGATATGACAAGAATGATCTTTGAAGGTGAAGTTGATGAAGCCGAAGTAGGAAAATTGAGGGTGGGTATGCCTTTGGAAATAAGCCTTGGAGCCCTTGAAAAAGATAAGTTTAGTGCTAAACTTAAGTTTATTGCCCCAAAAGGTATCGAAGAAGAAGGTGCCGTACAATTTAAGATCGAAGGCGACCTGGTCGTGAACGATAGCACTTATGTTAGGGCAGGTTATAGTGCCAATGCTTCTATTGTTTTGGATGAAAAGAAAGATGTCCTTTCCATAAAGGAAGCTTTATTGCAGTTTGATAAAGAGACGGAACAACCTTATATAGAAATTGAGATTGGTGAAAATGAGTTTGAAAGAAAGGATTTGGAATTAGGGGTTAGTGATGGGATTGATGTTGAAGTGGTATCTGACATTGATGAAGAAGTCAAAATTAAAGTGTGGAACAAACTTGAGAAAAAGAGTGATAACGACTCTTAAGCCGCCAACCATAAGAAAACCAAAAAATCAGAAAACGAAATGAAGTATAGAATCACGACAGTTTTAATCCTTTGCGCCATGTTCATCACTAGCGCACAGGTCAAGAAATGGACATTGGAAGAGTGTGTAACTTATGCCGTAGAGAATAATTTAACAATTGCACAATTCAATTTGGATTTGGAGAATGCCAAGATTGATGAGTCCGACGCACTGGGAGCATTCATTCCTAGTTTAAACGGATCATCCTCTATTTCTTCAAATACGGGCTTATCTTTTAACCCGGCAACCAATGAACCTACTACGAATACCATTCTAAACGTAAATGCAAACATCAGTTCCCAATTGACTCTTTTTGATGGTCTTCGGAATTTTAAACGGGTTCAAAGAGCAAGGTTAAACGGCATAGCCAACCAGTTTAGGGTGGATGATATTAAGGATGATATCCGTCTGAACGTGGCAAATGCCTATTTACAGGTACTTTCCAATAAGGAAACCCTTAAAACATTTGAAGCCCAATACGCGGTAACGGAACAAGATCTAAAACGTACCAAGGAACTTGTGGACGCGGGTGTTGTTCCAAGGGGTGATTTGCTGGAGATTGAGGCTACAGCAGCCAATCAAGAGCAGCAGGTCATCAATAGTGAAAGTTTGGTTTTGATAGCTAGAATCAATCTTGCCCAGCTATTACAGATTACCGATTATGATAATTTTGAAATTGCTGATGAAACTTTTGAGATACCACCCTCGGATATTTTGAGTAATTCTCCCAAGGTTATATTTGACAAGGCCCTTACGTTTAGGAATGATATCAAATTATCAGAATCCAATGTTGAACTTTCCATAAAAGACTTGGAAATAGCAAAGGGAGCCAGATATCCAACGTTAACAGGTTTTTTCAACTATAACACGCGCTATTCCGATCAAAATAGCTTTTTTGGGAACTTTTTTGATCAGCTTTATATTTTTGATGGAATTTCTTATGGGGCACAATTAAATGTACCTGTGTTCAACGGATGGAATGTTAGAAACAATATCAAGCGGGCCAAAATAAATGTTGATATTACCAAAGTACAGCTGGAGCAGCAAAAATTACAGTTGGAAACGGACATACAACAGGCTTATGTAAACGTTACAGTTTCGCTAAAAGCTTACGAAGCAGCGGAGAAAACTTTAGAAGCTAGGAGATTGGCCTATGATTATGCAAAGGAGAGGTTCAATGTGGGGTTAATGAACGCCTTTGACTTTAGTCAGGCACAATCAAGGTTGGATAATGCTGAAGCTGATGTGGTAAGAACGAAATACGACCATATTTTCAGACTTAAAATACTGGAGTTCTTCTACGGTATTCCTTTATCCTTAAACTAAGGTATCTTTGCGCCTGTTATGGCCAACATTTTAAACGTAGAAACGGCAACGACCAATTGTTCGGTGAGTGTCTCCAAGGATGGAAATCTAATCTCGTTGATAGAGGAGAATACACCCAATTACTCACATTCTGAACAACTTCATGTCTTTATGGAAGAAGCCTTGAAAAAGGCTTCTTTTTCATTTTCGGATTTGGATGCCATTGCCGTTAGTAAAGGTCCGGGTTCCTATACGGGGCTTCGCATAGGGGTATCTGCCGCCAAAGGCCTTTGTTTTGCACTTGGTTTACCGCTTATTTCCGTACCCACATTGGAAAGTTTGGCACATCAAGTTCCCTTGGATGATAATGCGGTGGTAATTCCTGTCTTGGATGCAAGGCGAATGGAAGTATATTCCAGTGTTTTTGATGCTACCTATAAGGAGATTCGCAAAACCCAAGCAGAAATCATTGACCCAAATTCCTTCTCGGCTTACTTGGATTATGATGCCATACACATCGTGGGTAGTGGTGCCGCTAAATGTAAAGAGGTCCTGGTTGACCCAAAGTTCCAATTTTTAGAAGCACTAGTACCCTCCGCTAAAGAAATGGCGGCCCTTTCCTTTAAAAAGTTTAAAACAAACACCTTTGAGGATGTCGCCTACTTTGAACCCTACTATTTAAAGGATTTTGTACTCCAGCAAAAAAAGAGGAAAACGTAGATCTCCTATTTCATTTGATGCATAACCCGCTGTGGGAACGGAATTTCTATGCCCGCATTATCAAAACGAAGTTTGGACTCCTCATGCACATAGAATTTGGCGGGCCAAAAATTTTCGTTGCGTGCCCAAAACCGTAACGAAAGATTTACGGAGCTATCCCCCAAAGAGCCTACATAGACCTCTGGCATAGGATCTTTTAGGATATGTTCGTTTTCTTCACATATTTGCAACAAAATTTCTTTAGCCTCTTTAATGTTGGAACCATATCCTATGCCTACGGTGTAATTGTCCCTTCTAATAGGTTCTGCGTTATAGTTGATCACATTGCCATTGGATAATTGCCCATTGGGAATAATTGCTACTTGGTTGCCAAAGGTGTTCAATTTGGTATTAAAAATAGAAATCTCCTTTACGGTGCCGTCTACACCTTGGGCAGAAATAAAGTCCCCTATTTTAAAGGGCTTGAAGAGCAGTATCAATACCCCTCCAGCAAAATTGGCAAGGGAACCTTGAAGCGCAAGGCCAATGGCCAATCCCGCAGCGCCTAACATGGCCACCAAGGATGAGGTCTTAACCCCTAATTGGGTCACCACAAGTACGAAGAGTATAATTTTAAGGGTTATGCCTATAAAACTTTGCAAAAAGGTTTCCAAGGTGGGGTCATAGTCCTTTCGCTCAAAAAATTTATGGACCATTTTGTTTAAAAAACGAACGACCCATAGCCCAACAACGAGCAATATAATGGCCATAATCAAATCTGGAAGCAGATTCCAAGCCCAATCTACGGCATTGTCTATGTGCAATTGTATATCTGTAAATCTATCCATGACTTTAATTTTTTCGCGAAACTAAAAAATGGAGTTCCCAAAAACAACTCCATTTCACTAAGATTTGGTTAATGTTTCTACAGCTCTTAAAGTTGTTGTAATAGCTGTTCTACTTTGGTAACGGGCAGTTTGCAACTACCTTCTATACAAGCGTAAATAAGGGTTTCCTCCTCAGTATATCTGTTCTTCAAGAGTTCCAGTTCCCCTTCCTTTTCGGTACCTACTAAAATGCTATTGGGAATATATTGGGCTGCAATGGTACTTCCAAGGGATTCATAGGCCTTTCCTACGACCGCAATTTCATAAAAGTTGAGGTTTTCAAAAAGCACCAAATGCATCCAGTTAGCAAAACTTTGCCCGTTCTCCCCAAAGTTGTCCTGGACATTTTTCAGCATCAGATGTACCCGTTCGCCATACCCCTCTTTGGGGTACAGTTTATGGAGTTTTAGCAAGTTATGCGCCATAATGGAATTTGAAGACGAAATAACATTGTCATTGCTTTCTATTGTTCTTCTGATCAAGGAAGCGTCCTCATCCGAAGTAAAGAAAAGCATACCACTTTCAGTATCGTCAAAGTGATCTATCGTATGATCCGTTAAACTTTTGGCAAGTGATAACCACTCTTGGTCAAAAGTAACCTCATAAAGCGCTATAAAGGCTTCTACGGTAGTCGCATAATCTTCTAAAAAGGCATTGATGGTACTTTTACCGTTTTTATGGTTTCGGTATAATCCCCCGGATGGTCGGAGCATTTCATTTTTAATGAATTCAGCATTCCTAAGCGCCATTTTAAGATAAGCAGGGTTGCCAAGATACCTATGTGCATCTAGCAAGCCCTTTAACATCAGACCGTTCCAAGAGGTCAATATTTTATCGTCCAATCTTGGTTTGTTGCGTTTGCTTCGTTCTTTTTTGAGCAGGGTCAAACTACTTTTTATTTTTTCTTTTAGTAGGTCGATGGGCATGCCATGTCTTTCCGCAATTTCCTCAGCGGGCTTATCCCTGATCAGCACATAATGGTCTTCCCAGGCACCATACGAATTGATATTGAAATACTCTTGGAAAATTTCAAAATCGGTACCCAAAAGCTGTTCCAATTCCCCTTTGGCCCAAACATAGTATGCGCCTTCTTCCAATTCCCCGGTTTCCGTTAAACTATCGGCATCCAAAGAGGAATAGAAGCCTCCGTTCTCATCCGATAGTTCTTCCAATACAAATGCAATGGTCTGTTCTACGGTCGTTTTGTAAAGTGGATTTTTGGTTACGGCATAGGCTTTGGCATAGAGACTTGTCAGTTGTCCATTGTCATAAAGCATTTTCTCAAAATGGGGTACGTGCCATTTGGTATCTACGGAATACCTAGAGAAGCCTCCCCCTACATGGTCGTAAATTCCCCCATAAGCCATTCGGGTCAACGTAGTATCCACATATTGCATAATGCCCTCCTTATTTTGGGAAGTGGCATAGTGCAAAAGGAAATCCAAATTATTGGGCATCATAAATTTTGGGGCCCTTTTGTATCCCCCAAGAAAAGTGTCAAAGTAGGTGGACCATTTTTGTACGGCGCTATCAAGGGCAATCATATCAAATGATGGTGCGGCTGCATTGTTCTCCACCAGGTTGATGGCTTTGATCCCCCGTTCCAAATCAGAAGCATAACCAATGATTTTTTCTGGATCTTCCTTATAGAGTTCCGTCAGCTTGTTCAAGGACTGTATCCAGTTGTTTTTTGGCACATACGTAGCCCCCCAAAATGGCCTCCCGTCCGGCAGGGCTACAATATTTAACGGCCAGCCTCCGCTGCCAGTCATCATCTGTAGGGCATCCATATAAATTTGATCAACATCTGGTCGTTCCTCGCGGTCAATTTTAATGTTGATGAAATTTTCATTCATAATTTTTGCCACTTCCTCATCCTCAAAACATTCATGTTCCATAACATGGCACCAATGGCAAGCGGCATACCCAATACTAATAAGCAAGGGCTTGTTCTCTTTTTGCGCCCTTTCTAACACTTCAGGATGCCAAGCTTCCCAATTTACCGGGTTATGCGCATGTTGCAAAAGATAAGGACTGGTCTCACGGATAAGGGCATTGGTATATTTATGGTCCATCTGTTCTTTTTTTTGTGCACAGCCAGTCAATAGAATGACGAACAAAATGAAGGAAAGAATCTTTTTCATGTGCTAAAACATGGGGTACAAAAAAAGCGCCCCAACGGACGCTAAATTTCTATTCTGGTGGATTTATTTTACTTCGAAAGTAATTTTAACGTTTACACGATAATCCACTAGTGCCCCATCCTTTACCGTTGCACTTTGTTCGTTCAAATAAACGGAACGAATGTTCTTAACGGATTTAGATGCATGTGCCACAGCTTTCGCAGCGGCATCTTCCCAACCCTTTTCAGAATTGGCCAAGACTTCAATAACTTTTAAAACTGCCATTGTTTACGTTTTTAAATTTCTTCAATTTATGGAAAATAAAGGCAATACATTCTTAAAGTAACGGAAAATTAGCCATTTAAGGCTACTACCTCATTTACCTTGTCCCCAAGCATATTTTTTAACATGGTCTCAATACCGTTTTTCAACGTGAACGTGGATGACGGGCAGCCACTACAGGCCCCTTGTAAAATAACGTTGACCGTTTTGCTTTCCTCTTCATAAGATTGGAACATAATATTACCGCCATCACTGGCAACGGCAGGTTTTACGTACTCCTCAAGGATATCGATGATTTGCTTGGAAGTATCGTCATACACTTCTTGAACCTCGTTTTCTGACGTTTTCTTTTCGGTTTCCCGTTGTTGAAAATCTGCGGAGACCACTTCTTTTCCATCCGCTAAAAAATCCCGAATGGACTCACGTACCTCCAGAGTGACTTCTTCCCACTCTGCCACCTCATACTTGGTAACGGAAACGTAATTTTTGTCAAAGAAGACTTCTTTTACAAAAGGAAAATGAAAGAGTTGCTGCGCTAAAGGGGAATCTTTGGCCTCGTCAATATTTTTAAACTCAAAAATAGTGGGAACGATGACCTTATTGGCCACAAACTTCATGACACCAGGGTTTGGGGTTACCTCTGCGTAAACGGTAACGGCCTCCTTTTTTGTTCCAGCTTCTTCCAATACTATAGGCTCACCGGCATTTAAGTATTCTACCAACTGTTGGGCAACTTCGTCCTTAACATCGTTCCACTGTACAATATCAAAACGTTCCAAGGCCACAAAGTTCCCGGAGATATAAACTGTTTTTATAAATGGCAAGTAGAAAAGCTGCTGTGCCAGAGGTGAATTTTTGGCCTCGTCGATATTTTTAAACTCGTAATTCTGCTTTACCAAAAATTGGTTCGCCTCAAATTTTAGTATCGATGGATTGCTGGTTTCCAGCAGTGTAATATGATATTCCTTCATGGCCTTATTTTTTGTAAAAGTACGAAGGAAATATGGTGATAAAAAGATATAATAATGTTGGCATAAGACCGTTATAGAGATGATTGCCAAGCATAGCAACATAAATTTAGCCCCATATTTAAATGAAAAAATTTACTTTATTCTTTGCTTTGGTCTTCTTTTTTGCGTGCCAACTACGCTCGCAAGAAGGGATTCCTGTTTATTTTGATTATCTGGCAGACAACTATTATTTGGTCTATCCGTCCATGGCAGGTATTGGCGAAGGTGGTAAAGTACGTTTGACCGCAAGGCAACAATGGTTTGATGTCGATCAGGCCCCAAATCTCCAAACGCTCAATGCTAATTTTAGGGTAGGGGAACGTAGCGGTGTAGGTGGTATCTTGTTCAATGACAGAAACGGTTTTCACTCACAAACGGGCCTAAAACTAACCTATGCACATCATTTACAGCTAAGCGGGGATTTTAGGACCTTGAACCAGGTTTCTTTTGGTTTAAGTGCGGGATTAATTCTTAGTAGCTTGGATGAAACGGAATTTAGGTCGGTCATCCCTGATCCCATTATCAACGGTATTAAAAATACGACGAGCTATTTTAATACGGATTTTGGGGTATCGTATAATTATTTAGAGTTCTATGCCCATGGTGCTATATTAAATCTTTTAGGAACTGGCAGGGATTTATATACAGCTGCGGAGTTTGATAACCTAAGAAGGTATTTGATTTCTGCAGGATATGTTTTTGGCCGTAGTTCTTTTAGGGTAGAGCCTTCCTTTCTTTTTCAATTGACCGAGTTCACGGAAGAGAAAACGTTGGACCTTAATGCAAAGGTCTATAAGGATGTTGGAAATGCTACTATTTGGGGCGGACTGTCATACAGAAGAAGTTTTGACGGGGCCCAATTTCTTCAAAATGGGGAGTTAGGCGAGCAGCGCTTGCAACTGTTTACCCCTATTGTAGGTATTAATATCAACCGTTTTTTATTTTCCTATAACTACTCGTATCAATCTGGGGACATTCGTTTTTCCAATGGTGGATTCCATCAAATTACCCTTGGATTGGATTTTGGGGAGCAACAGGAAAATAGATACGATTGCTACTGTCCCGCTGCTAATTAAACACATATCAGCCCCAATATCCTTTTTGTTTTAACTATTTCCAATTGTAATTTTTTGTGGTCGCTTGCTTTCGTATGGCATCCAGCATCACATCTTCCAAAGTGCCTTCCTGTTTGGTTTGTTTGCTTTTGATGTAGGCCGTTCGCTTTTTTTGTAACTCTTGTATTTCACGGTTTATTTTAGCTCTTGAAGCTTTGTTTTTTGCAATGTAATCCTCAATTTCCGAGATGGATTTGTTTTGCAATTCCGCAGGAAGCTGTTCTTTGTCCAAAGCTTCCAAATCAAAGTTTTTATCTTTTGAAGCATCGACCAAATCCCATGAAGCATTGTTGTAAAGACGTGTACTTTTGCTCACTGCGCGCTTCACGGCAACTTCCTCATTAATTTCATAAGCCGCATTGTCTTGGGTTCGTTGCGCAGCAACTTTTTTTCTTCCAAGACTGCCATAAGAGATATAGGTTTTGTTCAATTTACCATTAAGTTGAATAATGATATCATCATAAGGTGTCGTTATATGGACCATCCGTTTGTTATGATCAATTGCCATGTATTCACCGCCGGTAAGTGCTGCGCCCTCTTTCCATTTACTGCCGATGCCTTGCTCGTAAGCGCCACAAAATATGGTGTTTACGACCACATCTTTTTCCTTTGCTTGAGCGGTGGCGTCCTTATAATTGAGTCTTCCTTGGTTAAAAGGTTCATTGCCCGCTATAAAAATGAGTTTGAGGTCATCTTCATTTTTACCCCATTCCAACTGTTTTAATGAGGTGTTGATTGCCTGTCCACAAAATTCTTCACCTCCGTTGGTGGTCAAAGAGAACAACTTTTCAGAGATCGCATCCAAATCACTACTAAAACCAATTACCTGTCTTATGTAGCCCTCTCTTGAACTTAGGCCATCATTACCATATTCATATAAGGCTATTTGTAGGACTGGTCTTGATTTAGTGCCGCAGCGCACATCGCTAAACTCATTAACAATATCCCATAATTGTGCTTTAGCTTGATCTATTAAGCCATCCATACTATTACTGGTATCCAATAACAGAGCAATTTTTACATACTGTTTAGCCGGTTTTTCCGTAACTATTTTCTGTGGTGCGGCAACTTTTGCTTTTACCGCTACCCGATTAATATTACTTTTTTTAATAAAGGTCTTTGCAGATAAACCTAGGGTTGCTAAGCACGCTATAAGAAGTGTTGTTCGTTTCATACCTGTTCAATTATTTTGTTCAGCGTAAATGTAGCTGGCCCTTTTTCCTCTTAAAAGCTGAAATGAGCCTATCGCCCTTTTGGATGAGGGAAGAAGTAAATCGATTTAGTAACCTAGGTAAATGATGGATTTTTAGCTGGTATTTCAAGCAACACCCATTTTTTAGACCGCATTAAATCCCTTAAGTTTACTGGGCTTAAGGTAATAGTATGGTACAACGTATATGTTTGGCACTCCTGTTTTTTAGTATTGGTCTTACTGTCTTTCCGCAGTATTCCGGTCAAGTGCAGGTAGTCGAAATTAAGGGCTCCGTTAGAAGTCAGGATAACGGTATTCCAATACCCAATGTAAGTGTGGAAACCGGTGAGGGTCTTTTTACCACTACAAATGCCCTTGGGGAGTATAAAATAAAAGTTGCCATTGGGGACTATCTGGTTTTTAGCAGTCCAGATTTTGAAACCGTTAGACATACCGTAACTTCAGACGAGGATATCGCGGTAGAAGTGAAAGATTTTGATGGTATTTCCGCTAGGAATAAAAGTACTATCGCCACTGGTAATTATAAAGTCGCCTTGGATTCTGCCGTGTACTATAAAGAAAAGAATATTGAGAAAAGTATAGACCACATTGCCAAGGCCATTGAAGCCTTGGGAACACGTGGAAAAAAGAAAGAGTTGTCCAAAGCACTTACGCTACTTGGTGAAGTATACCTGTTCCACGGTCAATATGATTTGGCCATTTCAAGTTTGGAGGACGCCCAAAACGCACAAAAAACGGTCAGCAATACCTTGTTGTTAGGACAGGCCTATGTTAAGAACAATAATTTTGGCTTGGCACAGGAAACATTTGATAAGCTTTTAGATGCAAAACGAATGGCACCATTACAACGTATTGCATTGTATGAAGGCTTGGGGGATACGAGCCTGGCGTTGGGGCAATTGGAACGCGCATTGGAATATTATAGGGAAGGTCTTACCATATCGGAGAAAAATCAAGTTACACCAAAAGTCATTGACTTAAATTCAAAAATCGCGGATGCCTTTGCAGCGGCAAACCGAGAAATTGAAGCGCAGGACTATTACAACAACTCGCTTAAACTATCCAAAGACCAAGCACCACAACGGGCTATTCAAGAAAGCGAAAAAGTGGCCGATTTCTACAACAACGCCAATAGGTTTGAAGATGAGATCCAGTTGCGAAAACAAAGTTTAAAGAAACTGAAGCAATTACCAACACCGGTGAAGAAGGAAAGTTTTAAGGTTCCGGATTCCATAACCTCGCAAAGGATAAACTACAAAATAGCAAACGCCTATATCTCGCAAGACAAATTGAGCGAAGCAATTCCGTTCTTGGAAAAAAGTATCGTAGAAGCAAATAAAGATGACGACTTGGTCGTGGAAAAAGATGCTACCAGAAAACTTTCAGAAGTTTATCGCTACAAAGGGGATGTGGACAAGGCTTTTGAAAACTATCAAAAATATGGGGTGCTGGTAGATAGTCTTTACGTGCTCAAAGAGCAAGAAATTTCTAGATTGGCGCGTTTAAATAGGGAGATAACCTCCAAACAAAATAGGATTGCCAGTTTAGAACAAGATAGGGAACTGTCCCAGAGCAAGTACAATTTGGCCATAACGGAACAGCAACTTTCCGTGGAGCGTGGCAAAAGGCAGGAATGGCTTATTTATTCGTTGTTGTTTGCCATGTTGTTGCTGGGTTTGGCCGCTTTTTTTTATTACCGTAGCAACAACCAACAAAAATTGGCCAATAACCTTTTAGCCTTAAAATCCCTAAGGACGCAGATGAACCCCCATTTTATTTTTAATGCCCTAAACTCGGTCAATAATTATATTGCTAAAAACGATGAACGTAACGCCAATAGGTTTTTAAGTGAGTTTTCTACCTTAATGCGCACTGTTCTGGAAAATTCCGAAGAAGATTTTATTCCCTTATCCAAAGAACTGGAGTTATTACAGTTGTACGTAAAACTGGAACATTCCAGATTTCCGGAAAAGTTTGACTACGAGCTCAATATCGATGAAAAAGTGGATATCCAATACTTTGAAATTCCCCCAATGCTGTTGCAACCTTATATTGAAAATGCCATTTGGCACGGTTTGCGCTACAAAGAAGAGAAAGGTTTTTTAAAGATCAATTTATCCCAACCCAGCCCACAATTATTGCAGATAGCCATATTGGACAATGGTATTGGCAGAAAGAAATCTGCCCAATTAAAAACACAACATCAGAAAAAACAACGTTCCAAGGGAATGGGTAATATTAAAAAACGGATTGCCATATTGAACACCATGCACAAAAACAAGGTGGATGTGACCATCACGGATTTGTATGACGACGAAACCGGCACCAAGGTAATCCTGGTACTTAAAAAAGATTAGTAGCTATAAATACATCAAGAAAAATGAAACTAAAAACGGTAATCGTAGAAGATGAGGCCAACAGTAGGGAAATTTTAAGGAATTATTTAGCCAAGTACTGTGATAATGTTGAAGTACTGGCAGAAGCCGCCACAATAAAAGAGGGGTTGGAGCAAATCAATACGCACGGCCCGGATTTGGTTTTTTTGGATGTCGAAATGCCATTTGGCAATGCCTTTGATCTTTTGGAGCAGTTACCTGAGCGTAGCTTTGAAACCATATTTGTAACGGCATACAACCAATACGCCATGGATGCCCTTAACAGTCACGCCGCTTATTATTTAATGAAACCCATAAATATTGATGAACTCATAAATGCGGTGGCTTATGTCACGGAAATCAAAAATGGTGAAAATGCGCTGGAAGGAAAGGTGCTACAGACCAAGTGGAAAAAGACCGAAGGTAAGATCACCATACCCCAACAAGACGGTTTTCAAGTATTGGATGTTGCGGATATCTATTTTTGCAAGGCGGATGATAATTATACGGAAATCTATTTGGAGGAAAAGAAAATTGTGGTTAGCAAAACGTTGAAATATTTTGAAGAAGCTTTGGGTGACTTTCCATTTTCAAGAATCCATAAATCGTATTTGGTCAATGTAAACGAAATACATAAATATAAAAAAGGGAAAGGAGGGAGTGTTGTGCTATCCAACGGAAAAGAACTTTCGGTCTCCGCTTCAAGAAAAGCCGAATTACTCTCTTATTTCAAATAAACAAGCAAATAAATCTATGATCGTAAAAACTATCAACGGAAAATCCCCAGAGCTAGGGGAAGACTGTTTTATTGCAGAGAACGCCACTATAGTGGGTGAGGTAAGTATGGGAAAACAGTGCAGTATATGGTTCAATGCCGTATTGCGTGGTGACGTACACTACATAAAAATGGGCAATAAGGTAAATGTACAGGACGGTGCGGTAATCCACTGCACCTATCAAAAATCACCTACCAATATAGGTAACAACGTTTCCATTGGCCACAATGCAATTGTCCATGGCTGCACTATTCAGGATAATGTGTTGGTAGGGATGGGTGCTATTGTTATGGATGACTGTGTTGTAGAGAGCAATTCCATAATCGCTGCCGGTGCCGTGGTTACCAAAGGCACTAGAATAGCATCTGGAACCATCTATGCGGGAACGCCTGCCAAAAAGATAAAGGACGTGAGTCCAGAGCTTAGTTCCGGGGAGATAGATAGGATCGCCAATAACTACGTCAAATACAGTAGTTGGTTTAAATAATTGGCTATTTTAGCCGCACCAAAAAATAAAGGATGAAAGCTTACATTTTCCCGGGACAAGGAGCTCAATTCGTAGGAATGGGACTCGATTTATATGAAAAATTTCCAGAAGCCCAAGAGCTGTTTGAACAAGCTAATGAAATACTTGATTTTTCCATTACGGATATCATGTTCGAGGGAACACCGGAAAATCTAAAACAGACCAACGTAACCCAGCCGGCCATTTTTTTGCACTCCGTTATTTTGAGTAAGGTGCTAGGCGCATCCTTTGCTCCGGATATGGTTGCCGGGCATTCCTTAGGGGAGTTCTCTGCCCTGGTCGCCAATGGAACGCTTAATTTTAAAGATGGTTTACAACTAGTTTCCCAACGCGCACAAGCGATGCAAAAGGCCTGCGAAGTTCAAAAAAGTACAATGGCCGCTGTTTTGGGATTGGAAGATGGTGTAGTGGAAGAAATATGCAGTGGTATACAAGGTATCGTAGTGCCCGCCAATTATAACTGTCCAGGCCAGTTGGTCATTTCTGGGGAGGTAGAAGCCATAAACAGGGCTTGCGAAGCACTTAAGGAAGCCGGTGCTCGCCGAGCGCTGATCTTACCCGTAGGTGGTGCTTTTCATTCCCCTTTAATGGAGCCAGCAAGGGAAGAGTTGGCAGCTGCCATTGATGCTACACAATTTAGCGAACCTAACTGCCCTATCTATCAAAACGTAACCACAAAAGCGGTTACCAACTCAGATGAAATCAAGGCCAATTTAATTGCGCAATTGACGGCACCTGTAAAGTGGACGCAGAGCGTATTGCAAATGGAAAAGGATGGCGCGACGAGCTTTATTGAAGTTGGACCAGGTAAGGTCCTCCAAGGGTTGGTCAAGAAAATTGCAGGGTCGGTAGAGACCGCTTCAGCTATAACGGAGTAAGGTCGGCCTGCATCGTCATTTTTGTATTTCAGCTTGAAAATGGAGATTTAATCTTATTAGTTACCTCCTTAGAGCATTTTTAGTTATATTGACAGCCCCCAAAACAACCAACAAAACAAACATACTAAAGCTAGCTATTGTGATGAGTACCTGTGCCAATATTATTGATGCAAGACATCCATATTCTTTTATGGGTAGTTTTATGGCATGCTTTCTTTTCTTTTTTGTTTTGGTCGGCTACGGTCAAACCGTTTCCATAACGGCTAGTACGCCCAATGCCAGTGAAGACGGACTGGTCAACGGGCAATATACTATTAACATAACCGGGGTCATTGGGTTAGATACGGATATTGAAGTAAGTTTAGAGGTGGATGGGAATAGCACCGCGGTAGTCAATGATGATTACAATCTGCTTCCCGTTACAGTATCAGTACCAATTGTAGGTGGGGCTGGGAGCGTAAATGTAGCACTCGAAGTGGTACAAGATGCTTTGGCTGAAGCGGATGAAACCGTTATCTGGAATATTTTACCTTCTGGAACAGGTAGCTATATTATAGATCCTATGAACAATTCGGCTACCGTAAATATTGATAGTGAAGATATACCTGAAATTAGCATAGACGATGTTACCTTAATGGAAGGTAATACGGGTATAACTGACTTTGTTTTTACGGTCAGTGTGGATAATGGTATTGCGGATGCAAATATTGGTTTTATTGCAAATACTTTAGATGATACGACTTTTGAAAATATAGACTATTCGGCACTCGATGACGTTAACGGAACAATTTTAAGCGGTGACGCCAGCACTACGATAACGGTTAGCGTTATTGGTGATACCAATGTAGAGAATGATGAAGTGT
>CALEYA010000023.1 GCA_937926215.1 uncultured Croceitalea sp.
GACAATTCCATTACCAAACTCCGCAACATACAAACCAATTTAAAGCAGACGGTATACACCTCTACCATACAACCTAAAAACCTATTGAAATCGCTCAAGCGTTGTGATGTGGCCATCGGTGCCACACGCGGAAAAGACCGCTCTCCCGTAGTAGTTTCCACGGATATGGTGGAAAACATGAAAAAAGGGGCTGTCATTATCGATGTGAGTATCGATATGGGCGGTTGCTTTGAAACATCAGAAATAACGACCCATAAAAAACCTACGGTAGAAAAGTACGGCGTGGTGCATTATGGGGTGCCCAATATCCCATCGCGCTACCCGCGGACGTCTTCCATATCCATTAGTAATATTTTTACGCCCTACCTCTTAAAAATTGGGGAAGATGGTGGTTTGGAAAACTCACTTCGCTTCGACAAAGGCCTCCGGAACGGACTGTATATGTACCATGGCATCCTGACCAATAAATCGGTTGGGGATTGGTTTGGGCTGGCTTATAACGATATTAATTTCTTGATTTTTTAATGGGGTTTCTAAAACGCTTAGGTTGGTATTTGGTCGGACTTTCAATTGGCATTGTTTTCCTGGCCTTCTTTTTAAAGAAAAAATCGGAAGAAACGGGAACCAGCTTCTGTTATTTTCCCAATTGTAGGGTATTAAAGGATATCCGTTCCAAACCTATCGCCTTTGCCAATAACGAACAGGATACCATTCGGTTTAAGGCGTTGGAAGCCAACATCCAAAGTATTTTGCTAGATGGTTCCATAGATTTTGGAAAGAGCGACACCAAATCCAAACCCTGTAAAACGTATTACATCACCAAAGACGATATCGAGCTGCAGCTTAAAAATTGTACGGATAGGGTTATCATTGAAAAGGTATTAAAGTAATTTTTCTGTTTTGATGTTACAGTAGGGAGGCACCCCTCCGTCTTGCCATTGCATGGCAAGCCACCTCCCCTCAATTGAGGGGAGGAACTCTTATTATAATCTTCCAGTCAGATAAAAGCTCCCCTCTTTGGCAAAGAGGGGAACTAATCCCGAGCATAGCTTGGGAAAAAGGGGAGATTGACACTGTTGCATTATTCTTGACCTTTAGAACATCAATTAAGCTGGGGCCAAATCCTACAAATTCCTACGTTTCTTTTCCTTTTTCAAAAGTTCCAATTCCCTTGAAGTCTGTCCGGCAACCGAAGTATTCTCCTCCGCCCTGCGTATCAAATAAGGCATCACATCCCGCACAGGTCCATAAGGCAAGTATTTGGAAACCTTATATCCTTTTTGGGCGAGGTTAAAACTGATATGGTCACTCATGCCCAACAACTGCCCGAACCAAATTTTATCACTACCGTTAGGAATGCCCTTTGCAGACATTAACTGAATCAACTTATAGCAACTCTCCTCATTATGGGTTCCGGAAAAAATGGTAAATACTTCCAAATGTTCCAGCATGTATTCCACAGCGGTATCAAAATTAACGTCCGTTTCCTTCTTGGACGCACATATTGGGGTTTTATAGCCCAGTTCTTGGGCGCGGTCGTTTTCCTTTTCCATATATGCCCCCCTTACTGCCTTGATGCCCACTTTAAACCCGGCTTCCGTTGCTTTTTCATGTAGTTGTTTTAGGTATTCCAGCCTGTCCCATCGATACAGCTGGGCCGTATTGAACACCACCGCCTTTTCTTGATTGTATTTTTGCATCATCTGTAGGGCAAGGGCATCCGCAGCATCTTGAATCCAACTCTCCTCGGCATCGATCAATAAAGCGACATCCAAATCATGGGCTTTTTTGCAGACCAGATCATATCGATTTACAATCCGCTCCCATTCCTCTTGCTCCAAGGTAGTGAGGGTTTCCTTATTGTTCACTTTTTCCAAGAGGGCAAACCGACCAAAGGCGGTTGGCTTGAACACCGCAAAAGGAATGGCTTCTTTTTCTTTTACAAAATCCAATACTTGCATCACTTTTTCAAGGGCATTGTCCAGTTGGTTTTCCACGCTTTTTCCTTCCACGGAATAATCGAGGATGGAGGTTACCCCAGCGGCAAACATCTTATCGATCATGGGCATACAGTCCTCTTCATTGACACCCCCACAAAAATGGTCGAACACCGTAGCACGAATCAATCCTTCTACCGGAAGATGGGCATTTATGGCAAAATTGGTGACAGCCGTCCCAATTTTGACCAGCGGTTGATTGGCAATCAATCGAAACAGAAAATAAGCGCGTTCCAGTTCAGAATCCGTCTTAAGCTGGAAGGCCGTTGCAGTATCTTCAAAAATTTGCTCCATAATTATGAATTTCCCAAAGTTGCAAAGATAAGACCGCCAATACCATTCTTTTCATCAAAATATGTCTTTATTTTGCAGTCAATCGGAAAACGTATGGAGTCGGTTACAAGCGAGACGCATGAAGTGCATTTTGGGGAATTGGCCAAGGCGGCACTCAATCAATTTTTAGGGCAACATTCCTATTCCAAGATTTTTATTTTGGTGGATGAAAACACCGCGACACATTGCTTGCCTTTTTTTAAGGAGCTTTTTCCCGGGACCATTGAAAAACCTATTTGTATCAAAGCCGGGGAATCCCATAAAACCATAGCGACCTGTATTACCGTTTGGGAAGAACTTTCGTTGGAAGGTGGGGATAGAAAGAGCATCCTGATCAATTTGGGTGGCGGAGTCGTCACCGATTTAGGGGGCTTTGTGGCATCGACCTTTAAAAGAGGAATCGATTTTATCAATATCCCTACGACATTACTTTCCATGGTCGACGCTTCCGTGGGTGGAAAAACAGGAGTGGATTTGGGGGTCCTTAAAAACCAGGTCGGGGTAATCAATCAACCTAAAATGGTATTGTTGTTCCCCGAATTTCTGGAAACCTTGGAGGAACGACAGCTCATCAGTGGGTTTGCCGAAATGCTTAAACACGGCCTTATCAGTGACCGTGTTTATTGGGAGCAACTAAGTACGACTACCGATTTTTATGATATTAATGCCATACAGAAATCCGTAGCCATTAAAAATACCATTGTAGAAAAGGACCCAACGGAGCAAAACGTTCGGAAAAAGCTGAATTTTGGACATACTCTTGGCCATGCCATTGAATCTTATTTTTTGGATTCCGATGATAAACCGACCCTTTTACATGGGGAGGCCATTGCCATAGGTATGATCTTGGAAGGTTACCTTTCCCATGCCATTACGGGGCTTAGCATGATGGAACTTGACGACATTAAAAAAGTCTTTTTAAAACACTTTAAAAAGGTGTCCTTTACCAATAGTGATATTGTAGGTATCCTTGGTTTGCTGAAACACGACAAAAAGAATTCCCATGGGGCCATCAACTTTGTACTCTTACAAGCCATAGGAAATACGGTGCTGGATGTGAAAGTATCTGACGAACTTTACCCCAAAGCATTCGCATACTACAAAGAATAAAAGCTTCATATACTAAAAAGCAAGTTTGACAACTCTTTGGAAAATCGATACGGATATTTGACTAGCTTAGGTATATCAAACCTAACACGCCTACTATGAGACGAATTATTATCGATTACAAGAGATTGGACCACGAAACCGCTGCATTGTTAATAGACCTATATCCACATGGTTATGGCGATGACGACATTATTGTACTTAAAAAACCGAATGGCGAACTGATTGAGGCCGTAGAAGTCAAAACCGCGGATACCATTTATTTGGTAAAGATCAGTAAGAGCTTATCCAACTTCATCGCAAATTTTGAAGAAAATATAGAACGGGAACTGGAAGCCAAACCAGAAAATTCCGTTATGGAAAAGGAGTTGGATTCAGATACCGATATGGACCAAGAGGTCATGGACTAAGCACTTATCCTAGATAAAGGGTTTTAAAGAGGTTGTCATGATGTGCTTGATGCGCACTTATCATAAAACCCAATGCCCTAACACTCATTTGACTGCCGCTTGCGGTACCAATGCGCAAGAGTTTTTTGGTATCCAATGATTCAAATAGCGCTATGGATGCATGACGGACTGCCTTAAACTCTGCCAGCAGTTGTTCTTTACTTCTTTTACCCGCATCACTTTCCATAGCAAATGCATCTTGATCAAAACCCATTAAATGTGTCTGGTCATTTCTTGCAAACCGCAATGCCCTGTATTGAAATATACGTTCTGTATCCACTAAATGAACAATGGCTTCAGCTATGGTCCATTTATCCGGAGCATAGGCATGTGAAAGTTGACCGGGTTCCAGCGATAAAAGAAACCCTTCCATGTCATCCAAGCCTTGCTTTAAGGATGGTAACAATTCAGCATCCCCAAGTAGGGCCAAATATTGGCCGTAATAGGGATGGTATTCCCCAGTAGAAAGATTGGAAGCTTTCAAAACCTATTTCCTAAAGTTCGTTGAAGATGGTGTGCATTAAACGCTTTTTGTCGTTTATGCTCTCTTCCAAAGAAATCATGGTTTCCGTTCTGCTTATACCGTCTATATCATCAATTTTAAAGATGATGTTTTTAGCATGATTGGTATCCTTTGCCCTTATTTTACAGAAAATATTAAATTTTCCGGTGGTAATGTGTGCAACGGTCACGTAAGGGATTTCAGTAAGGCGTTCCAAAACAAATTTGGTCTGGTGTGTTTTTTCCAAGAATATGCCCACATAGGCAATAAAGGAATAGCCCAGCTTTACATAATCCAAGGTCAAGGAAGAACCTTTTATGATTCCCGCTTCTTCCATCTTCTTAACACGCACATGAACCGTACCTGCGGATATCAATAATTTCTTGGCAATATCCGTAAAAGGTGTCCGGGTATTGTCGATTAACATATCCAAAATCTGGTGATCTATTTCGTCAAGCTTTACTTTGTTCATTTTCAATAGTATTTTCAACAAAATTAATCATTTGTAAAATAAAATCTAAAAGAAATGCCCTTTTTTTAAATATCATACAAAATACCGATGAAATTTAAGAAATAAAACACAGTTGGTCCCAATATTACTAGAACAAGGCAAAATTCTTGAAAAAATGACTTTAAAATCATGCTTTTTTACATACGTAAACTGTAGATTAGTGAATAAGCATAGGGTTTACCTGACAAATTCCCCGCTTTTGTTACAATTGTATACAATCAAGATGTTAAGAATTCAATATGTTGTTATTCAATGAATTAAATAGCTTTAAACTAAAATTTACTTCAGCTATTATTGGTGGATTTCCTATTCGATTTGGTAAAATTCTTTAAAATTCTTTGTTTACATTTGTAACTATGTCAATTCCGAAACGAATACAGCGTGTAATCACGCATTACAAAATGAGTGCGTCCTCCTTTGCGGATAAAATTGGGGTTCCCAGATCCAGCATCTCGCACATCCTATCCGGTCGTAATAAGCCCAGTTTGGATTTCGTAATTAAACTAGTAACCGCCTTTCCAGAAACAAACCTATATTGGTTGCTAAATGGCACAGGAAGCTTCCCTTCCCCTACCGAAAATGAAGTGTCAAATTCAGGGAAGGTATCAGATGTGCTAAAAAAATCGGATTCCGATCCAAGTCGAATTTCAAACCCAAAACCAAATACGGCTGCCAATTCTAAAACAGTAGAAAAAATTAAGTCGAAACAAATTGACAAGGTCCTTATCTTTTATACGGACGGTACTTTTGAATCCTATACGGAAAATCCCATGCTCTAGCGTAGTTTTTAGTATTTTGCGGACATGTTAAAAAAGCTTTGCTATTCCACCTTTATCTTAACCCTTTTTTCGTGCCAAAAGCCACCGGAACGAAATTGTACGGACTACAAAACGGGGGAGTTTGAATCCCTATTGGTCTTAAAAGACACTTTTAGGTCCTCCTTTGTGCGTCAAGACGATCTTCAGATAGAGCAATTCAATACTTCTATAGATTCTTTTAAAATTCGATGGATCAACGATTGTGAATACGTTCTTAAAAAGATACATCCAAAAAACAGGGCGGAAGAGAAATCCAACCACATAAAAATTTTGACTACTACGGATAGTTCTTATACATTTGAATTTAATACGGTTGGGGATTCCAAAAAAATAAGGGGGACCGCTTTTAAAATAGATTAATATGTTTGAAATTTTTGCCAGTCCAGATGCATGGATCGCCTTGTTGACACTTACATTTTTAGAAATTGTCTTGGGAATAGACAACATTATCTTCATTTCCATAGCCGCTGGCAAGTTGGAGCAAAAAGACCGTAAGAAAGCTACCAATCTGGGACTCGTATTGGCTATGGCCATGCGTATTGTGCTTTTGTTCGGGATTACGTGGTTAACCTCCCTAAAAAAACCTTTTTTGGTATTGAACGAATCTTGGTTGCACGGCGGGATCAGCTGGCAAGCGCTAATTTTATTCTTAGGTGGACTTTTTCTTTTATACAAGAGTACCAAGGAAATCCACGAAAAAGTGGAGGACCGTGGCCATGACGAGCGCGAAGTAAAAAAAGGACGCTCTAGCTCCCTGACCAATGCCATAGTTCAAATTACCGTAATCAATATTGTATTTTCATTCGATTCCATTCTTACAGCTATTGGTATGACCAATGGAATCTCTCCCAATCCAAACGATGCTTTGATCTTGATGATCGTAGCGGTGGTGATTTCGGTAGTGATTATGATGTTGTTTGCCAATCCTGTGGGCGAATTTGTAAACAAACATCCATCCATTCAAGTGCTGGGGCTTTCTTTTCTAATTCTGATTGGCTTTATGCTTATTGCGGAGGCCGCACATTTATCGCACCTAGTGGTCTTTGGAAACGAGGTTGGTACGATTCCTAAGGGATATCTCTATTTTGCCATTGCATTCTCCCTAATGGTTGAGTTTTTGGATATGCGCATGCGAAAGAACAAAAAACCGGAGGAAGAGACTATCGAAGAGTAATCTAAGGAACTTGTTTTCTTGAGCTCGTGGTTCTTGATTCTTGATTTCCAAGCAAAGAAAATCGAGAAGTAATACCTTATCACCGCATCAATGGTAGGTAAAGCCATCATTCTTCCTCGCATGTATCTTTAAAAAGGACAGCGCAGGGAAAAGAGGTCGAAAAACCTACTATCGTTCCGATTTGATTCAACAAAGGCTGCTATAATTGGACAAAGAAAGTTCGTGGCCCTAGCTACTTGCAAAGCAACATTCGTCGAGACATGATAATACGTATTGCAGGGGTATTGTTCAACCTTAATTGGGCCTACTGAATGCTATTTCTGGATTGGCTTTCTTTTGCTTTTCAAACAAGGCTTGTTGTTGCCTTACGGTCATGGTACTACCGTCATGGCTCCATCCCGGAGGTCCAAAAATGTACATAAACTTATGGTACAGTTTAGGGGACTTCTTCATATCATTCCAGATGTCCTTGAACTCATGGGTAAGAATAACGACGGGATTATTGGAATTCGGCGCATGGATGACCCCGTATTTTACATCAATGGAATCGTCCAACGGCAACCATGTTCCAAAGATTTTGTCAAATATGTTTAAAAAGCCACCGTGGTTTTTATCCAAATACTCCACGTTTTGCGCATGATGCACTTGATGCATGGTGTGGGTGTTCATGAATTTTTCAAAAATACCGAGTTTGGGAAGCAAAACGGTATGCAATTGAAATTGCCACAAGGCCTCAATACCTAGGCAGAAGACCACCATCTCAGGCGGAAAACCAATAGCAGGCATCCACATATAGAAAAGCGGCTTGTACAATAACGTAAACCATCCATTACGGACCGCTGTTCCCAAGTTAAAGTTATCCGAGGAGTGGTGGACAATATGGGCCGCCCACAACAACCTGATTTCATGGTTGGCCCGATGAAACCAATAGTAGGTAAAATCATCTGCCAACTGGCATAAAAGCCAGATATACCATACATAACCAAAGGATTCGTAACCCATTACATTGGTGCGGACCCCATTAACCTCGGGATTGAAAATATCGTACACAAAGGTGAAAATGACAATTGCGGAAACTACTTTAAGTAAAGCAGCAAGAATAGCGGACCCTAAGCCCATAAACCCACTCGCCAACAAATCGTTCCAATCATATAAATCATGGTGTTCTTCATGATTTTTGCTGTAGGTTAACTCTAGGAGGATGAAAATAATAAAACAAGGTCCTCCGTAGACTAAAGGATTAGTAAAATCCATAAATTATGTTAATTTTTTTCAAATATAGCCATCTTCAACCCCTATCGGTAAACTGTTGAATATTTAATGACAATACTCTATTAATTTGTTTAAATTCCTAAACAAAGAGGGCTTTAACGCGATTGCAATTATATAAAATAGCTTAAAACAAGGTCGGTTGGTCAGAACCGTCCTCATTTTTACCGCTGTCTTCTTCATTCTCTGGCACGTTCTCTTCATCCACTACTTCAATCTCATTGGTTTCCCGGATAACTTCCTCTTCGTAAGGCAAAGGTTCCAAGGCATTTACATGCTTTAACTTATCTGCCGTTAGCTGGTTGCCCATGGCCTTGATTCCCTTAACGGAAATAAAGTCGGCCACATCAACGGATTGGTTGGGTTTGGCATCTTTTCCCCTAGGTTTTACAAACTCCAATTCTACCATAGGTTTCCAGTCCGTAGAAATAAGCTCTAACTGCGATTTTGGATGTTCCGTTACGACCAATTCTTCCTTGCCCGGGCTTTCCATCAAAAAACGCTTTAAATAATACCGTTCTTTTTCCCCATCATAATAAATTGCGGAAATAGGCTTGTTGGGCGACCATTTCTCCAGCACGATCATGTCATCATCAAAACGGGTGTTCAGTTCTGGGGTAATCGTCTTTATATATCCCTTCTGATTGGCTACCAAAAGCATATCGTCTGGTCTAAACTCCCCCAAAAGCTCCCCGCGTTCGTCTACATTAAGGCGTTGCACGATATCATCGAACCAAATTTTACGGGGTTTAAGGGTGGAAAGGCCCTTCTCCTTAAGCTCAATTCGTTTTACCGGGTACTTGGTCACAATGTTTCCTTTGGAACCCCTACCCTTTATAAGAACGTCCGCAAAGTCTAAATCCCATTTCAATTTTTTAATACTTCCGGATTGACGTAAATGTACGGTCACGACTTCTGCTTCACCATTGGGATTGGCAGTAAAATAAAGGACCTCCGAACTTGCTTTACCCGTCGTCAAGGGATATAACTTATCTCTGGTAATGCTGGTTACATTAAAACGCTTTATATAGCTTGGCCCGCCACGGCCATCCTTATAAATCATATTAAAGGTGGTTCGCTTGTCCTTTTTCTTAAAAACGGCTACATGAATGATGTTCTTGTCCACAAAGATTTTGGAATCTACTTTTGTGACCATCATTTCCCCTTTTTTGGTGAATACGATAATATCATCTATATCACTACAATCTGTAACATATTCATCCCTACGCAATGAGGTGCCTACAAAGCCTTCCTCCCTATTTACATAGAGTTTTGTATTTCTTATGACCACCTTGGTCGCCTCGATATCATCAAAAATCCGGATTTCGGATTTACGTTCCCTATCCTTTCCGTATTTCTTCTTAAGCTCCTGAAAATAGTTGATGGCGAAATCAATCAGGTTGTCCAGATGGTTCTTGGTTTCCGCAATGCGTTCTTCCAAGCTTTCCAAATACTGCTTGGCCTTATCCAAATCGAACTTGGAAATCCGTTTTATCCGTATTTCGGTCAGTTTTGTAATGTCCTCTACCGTGACCGCCCTTCTTAAATGTTGGACATGCGGTTTCAATCCTTTATCAATAGCCTCCAAGACACCTTCCCAGGTTTCTTCCTCTTCAATTTCCCGGTAAATGCGGTTTTCGATGAAAATACGTTCCAAGGATGCAAAATGCCATTGTTCTTCCAATTCGTTCAGTTGGATCTGCAGTTCGGCTTTCAGTAATTCTACGGTATTATCCGTAGACCGGCGCAACATTTCCGTCATTCCCATAAAGATGGGCTTGTTGTCCTCAATGATACAACCCAAGGGCGAAATGGAAGATTCGCAAGCCGTAAAGGCATACAAGGCATCTATAGTTTTATCCGGTGATATCCCACTGGGAAGATGCACTAGAATTTCAACCTCAGCGGCAGTATTGTCCTCTATTTTCTTGATTTTTATTTTCCCCTTTTCATTGGCTTTTAGGATAGAATCAATTAAACTAGAAGTATTGGTTCCGTAAGGTATCTCCTTTATAACCAGTGTGTTTTTATCAAAACTTTCTATTCGGGCCCGTACCCTTACCTTACCACCCCTAAGCCCGTCGTTGTAATTGGTGACATCTATAATCCCCGATGTAGGGAAATCCGGAAAAAGCTTAAAACTTCTACCTTTTAAGTGTTTGATAGAAGCATCTATAAGTTCCAAAAAGTTATGTGGCAATACTTTGGTGGAAAGACCTACGGCGATACCTTCTGCCCCTTGCGCTAAAAGCAAAGGAAATTTTACAGGAAGGTTGACGGGCTCCTTTTTCCTTCCATCGTAAGAGAGCTGCCATTCCGTGATTTTTGGGCTAAAAATAACCTCTAACGCGAATTTTGACAGTCGTGCTTCAATATATCGGGAAGCCGCGGCGCGGTCACCAGTAAGGATATTCCCCCAATTCCCTTGGGTATCGATAAGCAAATCCTTTTGCCCTATCTGCACCATGGCATCGGCAATACTGGCGTCCCCATGGGGATGGTATTGCATGGTATGCCCCACCACATTGGCTACTTTATTGTAACGCCCGTCATCCAACTCCTTTAGGGAATGCATAATTCGACGTTGTACGGGCTTAAAACCATCTTCAATAGCAGGGACCGCCCGTTCCAAAATTACATAGGAGGCATAGTCTAAGAACCAATCTTTATACATGCCCGTCACCCGGGTCAGCGCGTCTCCGGAATTTCCTTCTTCCTTAGAAAAATCCGCAGCCAACTCTTCATTATCTTCCATGTATTTTTAAAATCTTATCTTTTGGATTACAGTTGATTTTCTTCAACTAAATCAAGTTCTACTTTAAGGTTTTTTATGATAAATTCCTGCCTGTCCGGGGTATTCTTACCCATATAGAACTTAAGGAGTTCCTCTATGGACATTGCCTTGTCCAACATGACAGGCTCCAAACGGATATCATCGCCAATAAAATGTTTAAACTCATCCGGTGATATTTCACCCAATCCCTTAAAGCGGGTGATTTCCGGCTTACCGCTAAGCTTTCCAATGGCGTTCCTACGTTCCTCTTCGCTATAACAGTAAATGGTTTCCTTTTTATTGCGAACCCTAAATAAAGGGGTTTGTAGAATGTACAAGTGGTTTTCCTTTATCAATTCCGGAAAGAACTGCAAGAAAAAGGTGATGAGCAACAAACGGATATGCATCCCGTCAACATCCGCATCCGTAGCGATTACAATATTGTTGTACCGAAGGTCTTCCATGGAATCTTCAATGTTCAATGCTGCCTGTAGCAGATTGAACTCTTCGTTTTCGTAAACGATTTTCTTGGACATCCCGTAGGAATTCAAGGGTTTTCCCCTAAGACTAAAAACCGCCTGGGTATTGACATCCCTTGATTTGGTGATAGAACCGGAAGCAGAGTCCCCTTCCGTAATGAACAGCGTACTTTCCAAACGCCTATCCTTTTTCATATCCTGCAAGTGCACCCTGCAATCCCGAAGCTTTTTATTATGCAAACTGGCCTTTTTGGCCCTGTCACGCGCCAGTTTTCGGATACCGGAAAGTTCTTTCCGTTCTTTCTCCGCCTGGACTATTTTTCTTTGAAGTAGTTCTTTTACATCAGGGTTTTTATGAAGGTAATTATCCAGATACCGACCGATAAAATCATTGATATACGTCCTAACCGTGGGAAGTTTTCCGCCCATTTCCGTAGATCCCAATTTTGTTTTGGTCTGACTTTCAAAGACAGGTTCCATAACCTTAATGGCGATGGCGGAAATGATGGATTTTCGGATATCCGAAGCATCGTAATTCTTTCCGAAATGCTCCCGAACCGTTTTTACCAAAGCTTCCCTAAATGCCGCTTGGTGGGTTCCACCTTGGGTAGTATGTTGTCCATTTACAAAAGAATGGTACTCCTCGCTATACTGGGTTTTGCTATGTGTAATGGCCACTTCAATATCATCGCCTTTAAGATGTATGATAGGATATAAAAAATCCTCCATGTTATTGTTGTCCTCGAGTAAATCCCGTAACCCGTTTTCAGAATGGAATTTTTCACCATTAAAAACAATGGTAAGTCCAGGATTTAGATACACATAATTTTTGAGCATGCGCTCCACATACTCGTTTCTGTACTTAAATTTCTTAAAAATGGCTTCGTCCGGCACAAAACTGACCTGGGTACCCCGGCGCTTTGTAGAATCTACAAGCTCCTCATTGACCAAGTTTCCCGCTTTAAACTCAGCGGCTTTGGCTTTGCCGTCCCGTATGGACTCAACCCTAAAATAATTGGAAAGTGCGTTGACGGCTTTGGTACCTACACCGTTCAAACCGACCGACTTTTTAAATGCGCGGGAGTCATACTTTCCTCCCGTATTCATTTTAGAGACCACGTCCACTACTTTGCCCAACGGAATACCGCGGCCATAATCCCGCACGCGAACTTCACTTTCCTTAATGACGATCTCAATGGTCTTGCCCGCACCCATAACAAACTCATCGATACAATTATCAATGACCTCTTTTAATAAGATATAAATGCCATCATCCGCAGAAGAACCGTCGCCAAGTTTGCCAATATACATCCCGGGGCGCATACGGATATGTTCCTTCCAGTCCAACGAACGGATGTTGTCTTCTGTATATTGGGTGTTTGCCATGAATTACGGGATAATGTTCGCAATATAAAATTTAGGGTGAAAAATCAAAATGCTAAGCACCGAAAGTAATCAACAAATGCGAGATAGTTTTGTTAATAGTTCTTTAACATGGTAAGGTCTACCAAGTTTTAGTGAAGAAATACCTCTTTATCGACCCATGAAAAGAAGGCTGCGCAAAAGGCATTTTTATTGGAACCCAGCCTATCCCTAGACATTGAACCTAAAATGCATGACATCACCATCCTTAACCACATACTCTTTTCCTTCAACACGCATTTTACCCGCCTCCTTTACTCTGATTTCACTGCCGTAAGCTACATAATCATCATACGATATCACCTCTGCCCTAATAAAACCTTTTTCAAAATCCGTATGGATAACACCGGCAGCTTGCGGTGCCGTTGCCCCTACGGGGATGGTCCACGCCCGTACTTCTTTTTCCCCGGCCGTAAAGTAGGTCTCCAAATCCAACAAACGGTACGCGCTCCTAATGAGTATGGCAGAACCGGGCTCTTGCAAACCTAAATCTTCCAAAAACAATTGGCGTTCCTCAAAGGTTTCCAATTCCGTAATATCCGCCTCTGTTCCAACAGCCAAGAAAATTACTTCAGCATTTTCGTGCGCAACGGCCGCTTTTACCTTTTCTACATAGGGATTTCCTTCGACCGCCGCATCTTCATCAACATTGCATACATACAACACCGGTTTATCCGTAATGAGTTGCAGGGGTTTTACAAATTCCATTTTTTCATCATCGGTAACTGCAATGGCCCGCACTGAAGTCCCAGCTTCCAAACCTTCCTTTAGGGTTTGCAAGACCGCGGCCTCTTTTTGGGCATCCTTGTTTCCTGTTTTTGCGGCACGTTTGACCTTGTCCAGTTTTTTCTCTACACTTTCCAAATCCTTTAGTTGGAGCTCCATATCAATGGTTTCCTTATCCCTAATAGGATCTACGGAACCATCAACATGCACAATATTATCATTGTCAAAACAGCGTAACACGTGGAGAATGGCATCGGTTTCCCTAATATTGCCTAAGAACTGGTTGCCCAAACCTTCCCCTTTGCTGGCTCCCTTTACCAAACCGGCAATGTCAACGATTTCTACCGTTGCTGGAACTACTTTCTCCGGGTTGACAAAAGATTCCAATTTTTCCAATCTTGAATCCGGCACGTTGACCACCCCAATATTAGGCTCTATGGTGCAAAAGGGAAAATTGGCACTTTGCGCCTTGGCATTGGATAAACAATTAAAAAGGGTTGATTTACCTACATTGGGCAATCCTACGATTCCAGCTTTCATTTATATCAATCTATAATGTTCCGTTACTAATTTTAGTGGTAATCCTTTATAAGATTTATTGCTTGGATAACAAATACCTTCTTTAGACACCACAAACCAAATGTAAAATTAAGAACGCTTGTTGGTTTACCTATTGTAAAAAGCAAAAAAAAGAATATTTACTTGCTTTGAAGGG
>CALEYA010000024.1 GCA_937926215.1 uncultured Croceitalea sp.
AGTTTGGACAAAATCAATCAGTATTATACGGATGACTATGAGGGAAAACGATTCTATGCCTGTGTCAATATGCATACGGGGGAGATCGTAAAACGCTCCGTATCCCTTTATGATGCCTTTTTTCCGGCGGTTCAGGCCTTACATGGCGATATTGACAATGCTAAAAAGAATATGGCAACATGGGATTGGATATGGGATAAATACGGATTGCTCCCCACGCGATACCTGTATGAATCGGATTCCATAGAATACGCCAATTCGGAACTCAACCCAGAAATTGTGGAGTCTACCTATTACCTCCATCAAATTAGGGGGGAAGAAAAGTATCTACAGCAGATTTATAAGTACTGGCGGGACATGAAGCTTTGTTGCCGGGATGATGTCGCGTTCCATGCCGTGGAAGATGTACGGACCATGGAGGCAAAAGACTATTTGGCCACTTACTTCTTTGCAGAAACCCTCAAGTACTATTATCTGGCCGTAGTGGATGAAGGAATTTTTGATTTCGACGATTACCTCTTTAACACGGAAGCCCACCCTTTTCTTAAAGAGAACTTTGATCAACGGAAGGCTAAAATATACTTGGGGATAAACTGAGTGCAACAAAGAACTGAAGTAAGAAATCCTTAGGCATTTGCTAACTTCGCAATGCTTTGAAAAAGGAGGGGCAATGCTAGCGAATGGCTTATCCCAACCCAGGCAGTTTAGAAATTACAATACATGGCTACAAACCCCAAATCGTTTTACGAAGAACAACTGAAGAAGCTTGGTAAGGAGTTGGAGGTGGTACAGTCCAAATTATCCCTTTCAAGTCTGTTGCGCCTAGTACTGTTTCTGTTGGCCTTGGCCTTAGGGTATTTTTCGTGGAGAGAAGAACCTTTGCTGCTCATCGGTCTGGCGATGGTTCTTCCAATTTTTGTTTTTCTAATTGTGCGACATAACAAATTGCGCTACGAAAAGAAACTGCTGGAAGCACAGCGGCAATGGAATACTACCGAATTGCGCGTTTTGAAGCGCGACTATCTCCACCTGCCCACGGGCGAAGCATTTGAAACCGGCAACCATGCGTTTAGCAAAGATTTGGACCTGTTCGGGCGTGGTTCTTTTTTCCAGTATCTAAACAGAACAGCGTTGCCCAGCGGAAGCCAAATGCTGTCCGATTTATTGTTGTCCAACGACATAGGGAATATTCCCAAAAAACAAGAAGCGGTCCAAGAACTGTCCCAAAATCCGGAATGGTTCCAACATTTTGAAGCCGTGGCAACTTTGGTCACTGCGGAAGTGCCTGCAAAAAACGTAGTAGCATGGCTCAATACTTACACACCTTTTGTTCCTAAACACATTCATACGGCAAGTTTTGTCTATGGGGGGATATCCCTACTGGCATGGGCCTTGTACTTGGCAGGAATTCTTTCAGGCTATGCGGTTTTTGGTCTATTTCTATTGGGGCTGGGTGTTACGGGAAGGTACATCAAACAAATAGGGAAACTGTCCGTACAAACCTCAAAAGTACAGGCCACCTTTAGGCAATACGGCAAGCTGTTGCAGCTGTTGGAGCAAAAGGAGTTTTCCAGCGACTTATTAAAAGAACGCCAAGGCCAGATTCTAAACGCAGGCCATACAAGCTCCAAGGCCGTACACCGTTTTTCTAAAATGCTGGACGCCTTGGACCAGCGGAACAACATAATCATAGGTTTGTTTACCAATGGCTTTATGCTTCGGGATCTTTATGTATGCAAGGGTATTGAAGCATGGATTGCCAAGCACAAGGATGAGGTAGCCCAATGGTTTGGGGCCATTGCTTTTTTTGATGCCTACATCAGTATGGGCAACTATACCTTCAACCATCAAGACCATGTGTTCCCGCGTATTGGTGCTACCAACAAAACCATGGTGGCCAAACAATGCGTACACCCGCTTTTGGCACCGGAAACAGCGGTAGCTAATGATTTTGGGATTGCCAACGACGAATTTTTTGTGATTACAGGGGCCAATATGGCGGGCAAAAGCACTTTTTTAAGGACGGTAGGCTTACAAATAGTCATGGCAAATACAGGCCTTCCGGTTCGCGCTACCGCCATGGACTACAGCCCGATAAAATTGGTGACCAGCATGCGCACTTCGGATAGCCTTACCGATGACGAAAGCTACTTTTTTAGCGAGCTAAAACGGCTGAAGTATATCATTGATACGATCAAGGAGATGCCCCATTTTATCATTTTGGACGAAATTCTAAAAGGCACTAATAGCAAGGATAAAGCGGCAGGGTCCAAAAAGTTCTTAGAAAAATTGGTAGGACTACAAGCGTCTGGGATAATCGCTACGCACGATTTAAGTCTTTGTGAAGTGGCCAAAAGCATGGATAAGGTAAAAAATCATTACTTTGATGCCCAGATAAAAGACAATGAACTCTATTTTGACTATACATTCAAGGAAGGGATTTGCCAGAATATGAACGCCAGTTTTTTGCTCCGAAAAATGGGTATCGTTTAATGCATAACACAA
>CALEYA010000025.1 GCA_937926215.1 uncultured Croceitalea sp.
CTTCTGCGCCTGGGACAGCCCAAATCTGTATATGCCGAACTCATACATCTCAGTCAAATCAATTTCGGCTTTGCTAGAGAGTTTATAAACGGCCATCTTCGCGCATCCGTGATTCTACCTCTTTCATGATTTCCGGTAACGATTTTGTGCTAACACCGCTTTCAAGACCTTCAATGAGTTTGGCTTTTAGCGATAGAAATTTAGCATTGTTAGCTTGGTCTTGCCTAACAAGATTTCGCAGATATTCGCTATCGTTAGTATATTCCCCAGTTTCAATTTGCGCTTTTATCCATTTATCTTGCTGTTCGGTAAAGGTTACCGTTTTGCGGACTGTTGCCATAATAAACATGTTTAAATCATCATACTATTGGTGTAACCTAGTGATTTTGTTCGAATTGCCGCCGATAATTCAACTTTATTTTCAATAACCCATTCCACACACCTGCCTGCCATAGGCAAGGCATTACACTTCCCTCTTTGACCCTACCAAAAACAACCCATACAGCAAACCCTACCAACCATACATCTTATCTTAAAAACCAAGTGATACCCCCTAACTTTAGGGATACAAAGTTGTTCCCACCGAAACCCATAGGTACTTGAACCTGTAGTATACCCGTTCAAACCACTCCCCTCCCCACATCACACTTTTAATCGCTACCACATGCCTGGTTTTATTGAATTTGACCCTAGAAAAGGGAATCCTGCCAAAATTGACTATTCACTGCCCTTACCCGGACAGATTACCGGAAAAAGAATTGTTCAGCTCGATCTCGCCCTTGATCGCGCCACTGATTTTCTACCAACGGCCATCAATGTAGGGCAATCCTATGCTGAAGCTGCCGGAATAACCAAAAACGGGGGAAACGTTACCGTGGACCCAGAAAAGGCCAAAAACTTTTTACGGGCCAAATTGCTGGAAATGGGCCATAACTCCGTCTTGGTGGAAGAATCCCTGTCCGTACTCCCCCAATTACTGCGGGGCGATACGGAATCGGAATCCGTAAAAAGCGTTTTTCGCAAAAGGAATCTTGGTACTACCACGGACGAACTAGGCCGGGAAGTCATAGACCCAGGGGATTTTATAGTACCCCCCAAGCCCTTTCCCAGACCACCGGTAGGCCCGGATATTGGGCTGCCCATTGATTATGTGGAAAAATTTGCGAACAAAGCCATCAATGGCGAGGTTCCCGTACCCACAACCGACCCAGCGGGCAATGGCACCACCGATGAGCCACCTGCAAACGAAACCGCGGAGCCCAATCTTTTTTTAATAGAAGTATACGGTATAAGTTCCTTTTTAGGCGATTATGGCATTGGTAAGACGGTGCGGACCTTTACCCTGTTGCCGGGGGAGTCCACGACCATCAAACTAAAAACCTGGCAGTCCACCAAAGAAAGTATTAAAGAATCGTCCAGCATTATCGACAGCCATGAACAGTCTGCCAAAGAGCGGTTTTCAAAAAAGGTACAGGATGAAACCACGGACAAACAGACTTCGGAAAAATCCAAAAAATGGGCCGTAGAGGCCAAAGCAAAAGCATCTTGGGGATGGGGCTCCGCAAGCGTCAAAGCAAATGCGGAAGGGGAATACCACTCCGGTAGGGAGCAGTTTGCCAAAGCGGCAACGGAGTCCGTTGGGGAACACTCAAAGGAGGCATCTTCAAAACGGGAGCTTTCCATTACCTCTAGCGTGGAGACCGAGACCGAACTTGGTGAGGAAACTACGGTAGAGCGCGTTATAAACAACGTAAACATGCGCCGTGTGCTGAATTTTGTGTTCAGGGAGCTCAACCAAAAATACATCACCAAACTGCATTTGTTGGATATCCATATTGCCTATACCAACGGTTTTGAGAACACTTGGCGGGAAGTCCCCATTTCTGGATTGCGGACATTGCTCTCCGAGGTTTTGATACCTGCAAAAATTGACGAAACGGCACAACAGATCCTAAAAGTGGCGGGTACCGTTTTTGATGAGGCCTACGAACCGGTTCGGGTTTTGGAAAAGATAAGCTATGACCCGGTATCGGATGTGGTCCAAAAAGCGGACGCCAGCATCGATGCCGCAGGACAGTATGCCCCACCGACCGACACCACCTATTATCGGTTTAAGCGAGGGCCTTTAAAGCAGGACGGAATGGAAAACCAAGTCAATGGGGTACTCTTATCCAATCAAGAAATCGTGATGCGTACGGATAGTGTTATTGCGGAAGCACTTTTGGGGGAATCCGATGCTTTGGACAATTACTCCATGGAAATCCAAGAAGCAGCGGCCAAAAAAGAGACGATAGCCAACGAAAGGGCACTATTGCTGCATGATACCCTTTTGGAAATTGCGGACCCGGAGAAGCGTGCGGAACTGGCGGCAGCCCTATTTTCTGAACCCAAAACAACCGAAAACCAAAGCTAGATGTCAGATTCGCCAGAAAACCACCCTGCCGTTGTACTCCCCAAAAAGGTGCTGGGCAACAATGCGGCCCTTACGAACACTGCGCCCTTAAACAGTACTGCCCAAAAGAACCCCAACAGCAAAACGCCTACACGCAATGCGGAAGAACAGCTGCTTGACCTCTTGTATCCCAATCAAATGCAACATGTACAGGTAGCACCCATGCGTACCAATCCCAATTTACTGGTCAAAAGCGTTGGTTATGGTGCTTGGACACAGTCAAGAAAGCTGATTTATTACGAATATCGAATGCCGGAATACTTAAAACCGTTCATCCTCTTCCACGAGGGCATGCACATTAAGCAATTTATGAGAAATCCAGGGGCCCAACCCAACTCTTTTAGGCAAATGCTGGGTTTTGAACTACAAACGTATAAGAAAACCGACGATTGGATCCGGAACGAATCGCGCAGCAAATCCTTCTATTCCAACAACCCGATTGCCGCCAAGTATGGACAGATGAAATCTGAAAGTGCAAGTGCCTTGGCGGCGACCAACAAAGTATTCCTGCTTTCGGCAGCCCTAAAAATTGGATGGGTCGCAAAACGGCAATTGAACTTTTTGCTTAAGACCTTAGGCCATCCCACCATTTCCACTGCATCTAGCCAAATGACCTTTGAACAGATCGTATTTCAAAATATGGAAAATGCACAAATGATACCGGCCCTTAAACCGGGCAAACAGGTCTATACCGCCAAAGACCTGTACAACCAAACTTCGGACCCCGCATTCTATGAAAAATTTGGGTATTAGGATTAGCCTATCCAATATCCTAAGTATTGCTTGTTAACGGGTTTCGCTATAAAAAGAGCCTATTGCACACCTAAAAGGGAATTAACTATTGGTTAGGTCACGCCACAGGGGCAGGCATTCCAGAAACGGTAAGATGCCCATTTCAATGAGGTCTCGACTGCGCTCGACCGGCCAAAACACCCGTCTTATTGAAAATCATATAGCTATAAAAATATCATATCAAACACAGTACCTCTATTTCTATTGAACGTGTTGTATGCGCAGGGATCAGTAAATGTTCCATAGCTTCCGTATGTTTAATGATGATACAAGAGTCCTTACTTTGTCAACACCCTAATTGTTATCCGTTGCACATGTTGAAACAACATTCTTTTTTGTGGATTGCGTCATGCTGAGTCTGTTTCAGCATCTCATCACGTATTTTGTTCCAAAACCGTATAGTGGGATTCCCAAGTAAACAACCTCGGAGCAGGCCCTCAAGCCAGGTATACGGAACTGAATTTTACTGCCGAACTGGCCTCGGTGTATTCTACCCTTTGGTGGTGCCGATAAAATAAATGGGTGACGGAAAACATCATTTAGGCTAAACGAACAAGACGCACTACAGCTTAATTTTAGTACGGCTATGTATTTCCTTACCGATGTTAGTAACTTTACAGGATAACGCCAACTAATTTGACCATCCATTGAAAACAATAATTGATTCCTGTAAAAAAAAGCTGACCTCCCTTTTACTCTTTGCTACCGGCATAGCGTTATTGCTCTTTTCCGATAGTAAGTGGAAGGCTTACGACCATGCCGTAAAAGGCGTAGAAAAGATAAGCAGTATCGATTTTAAAGAGTGGCGTAGCACCATTTTCTTTGAGACTTCCAAAGATATTAAACCCTATTTGGACTCTATTGAAACTAGGGTTGACACCCTACTGCGGAAACATAAAATTGCCAAGGAAAATGCGAACCCTTATTTCTATCGAACGTCCTTCAGTAGCACTGTTCCCAAGAAACGGGGGGCTTACATTACCCCGGAGCTTTATACTTGGGAAGACTTTTTAAAGAAGTCCGGGCAATCTTTAGGGAAATATACCCCAGACCTTAGCCGATTGGATAAATTTATGGAAGCCTGTATTGCCAAAGCCAATCGCATCCAAAAAAACGAAAAAGAGCCGTACTCAAGGGTACTGATAGAAGATGTTGCAATCGACTACCATTACCTAAAAGGAGATCTTTATTTAACCCCTAATTTTTATATGCTTACTCCTGAAAATAAAAGAATCTATATCCAACCGGATACTTTGGATTTTTTGGGCAGGGTATCGGGCAATCATTACCCTTCCTATTTGGATTGGACTTCCACCAAATTACAGGAAGGTTCAGAAGGAAGTTACCTTTTTAAGGCTTTTGACCCGGCAACCATTGAGGATGACAGCAGTTTGGAGGAATATATCTTTGGAGAAAACAGTTACTCCTATGATATTTGGTTGAATGTTAAGGATAAAAAAGTATCGGAAACCTTTTTGTATTTAAAGAACGAACGCGATAAACTCCGACAGCATATCTCATTTTTAGGTATGAAAGTTGACAACACCAAAATCATTGTCATTGCCCCTCTGGTCATGTGCTATTTATACGTTTTCCTATTGTTGCACTTTATCGATTTAAAAAAATATATCGCAAAACATGAAGCAGTTTATGTGTACTGGGTACTCATGCATAACAATCGGTTGGGCATTCTTATAACGTCTTTTTCTTTCTTTTTTCCCGTATTCATCCTAGGAATGTTGCTTTTCGAATACTTGTCCAGGGAATCTATTGGGGTTATCAGCGCAACAAGCATTGTTTATCTGGTTAGCGTAGCCGTCGCCATACTGTGTTTTATAAAAATAGGGCACTTGCGGAAAATTTATAACAATCTGCCCAGGTCGGCCAATTCATAAAGATTGAAAAGACACGTAGTATATGCTTCCCACCTTCCTGTTCTAGTACCCATTGGTATGCTACCCTAGATTTAATAGGACAGTTGAGGAAGCTGATATCCATTGCCTAAAACTTAGTTGCCCGATAGCTTCTTTGCCATGGCCATAAAATCAAAAGTGTCTTTTCCAATGCTGAATTGATGGTTTCCTACAGGGATAAAACCGTTCTTTTTGTAAAACGCAATGGCCCTGGTATTGCCTTGGTAAACGGATAACCAAATTTGTTCGCTCCCTCCTTCCCTTGCGTAATCCAACAAACGCCCTTGGAGCCGCTTTCCGATTTTCATGGACAGAAAGTCTTTTAGCACATAGATTTTTTGAAGCTGGCCGATGTTTTGGGAGTCGATAAACGGGGACGGGGAATTCAATTTCAACTTGGCATAGCCCACGGGGAGCTTATCCACAAAAGCGATCCAATAGTTAGTATCCGGTTTCCCAAGGCTACGTGCTATTTTGTCAACCGAAAACGTACTGTCCAAATAGTCGTTCAGCCCATTTTGGTCAGTGAACAAATGGGCAAAAGCCTCTGTAAATGTTACTCGACCCAGCAACGCAATTAGCGCAGCGTCTTCTTTTTTAGCCAATCGTATCTGTTCCATTCCTTTTGATTTTTAGTTAATGCAAACGGTGAGCATGCAAAAGCACAGCAACCGCACACCCAAAGATAATGGGTGTGGCATCTATGACTATTCCGTACCCGATATATTGGTGGTAGCCAAAAAAGAAGAAACCCTCCAAACGAGTTCGTTTGGAGGGTTTTTTGAAATTCAACCAACTCTGGTTATCTCTTAAAAATATATCGGGTGATAAAGATACCACTGGAATCACCTTTACCCCCGTCACTTTCAACAGCACTGGTTACGAAGGCCAACTCCCATCCTTCTGAAACCATATCGTTTATTTTTGAGGTGATTAGGGCGTCATTGGCAGCAATATTCTGAAACCGAATGCCCCCTAAATTGAAGAAGTTCAATAATTTGGTTTCTTCAAAATTCTTTACCCGGATATCCTTTCTGTTGGATTTGTTCCGCGTATTGTCCTCCTCGGTCTGTACACTTGTGTACTCCTTGTAATCTTTATCCTCTTGGGCGTTGATAATACGGGAACGACCCAGTCCACTGGACACAATTGATTCTACACTTGTAATGACCTTGTATTCTTGTGCGTGCACACTTAGCAGGGTTACCATCCCCAAAATCACGGTTGCTACTATTTTTTTCATTGATATATTTTTGTTTGATACACCTAATGACAAAAGGTATGCCAAAGGGCTGTATGATTGATGTACTTTTTGAAATTTATATCAATACATTACTTCTAAAATTGAAGTTTTGACTCCCCAACATCTAGAATCCGTTATGCAAATATGTATTGGTCAGAAAGGAAAATGCGCCCTATGCTTTGGCTAAAAAAACCCAGTGGCATCCTTGAAAACTGTTTGTGGTTTGGTGGTAGGAAAGTAACTTAAAAAGGGCCTGAATACTATCAAGCCCTTATTTATCAATGGATAGTGTATGCTCTATTTCTCTGAAGAAACCACAAAGCCAACAGGTTGTAATAAGGTTTCCATAGCTCCGATATTCAATCCTTGGCTATTATCCCCATCCTCTAAAGTACTTAAGTCTACTCCAGGGGTGCCCCTTGGCAAATCGTACTGTTCGCCTACACTCGAGGAGCGGTAGCCTAAATCCCTCATGGAACCTGCTGTAATACGACTTAGTGGATTTTCGCCGAGATTCAAAAATCCGGTCATCAACTCATTATTCAAGGTGGACTCTTGCCAATGGCCAAATGCGGTTCCAGGCCCGCCCATATTTTCTATAGGTAGTTCCCCTGTCCCCCCTTCTGCATTCCAAAAGACATTGGCCTTTCTTCCTGAAAAGAACGGACTGCTATCCGGACCTTCCAATAAGGTTCTGTCGAAACCAAAAGGTACCGTATTCCAAAGGGTACCCACACCCAAAACATGTCCCATTTCATGGACGATAACGTCTTCAAACAAGTCTAGGGACTCCAAAAAGTCCAAATCGGCTACATCAAAAAACATTACTCCAGATAGCGTAAGAAAATCATCCAACCGCACAAAGTTAGGACCGGCCGCACCCAAGGTGCCTCCAGGGCCATCAATAGGCGCTAAAGCAACCTCAATGACAATATCGTCCAAGGTGCCGTCTACGGCATCCGGAAAACCGGGGAAAGCGGATGGAATAGTCCCTGTAAAAGAAGGTACGTCCCCAATAATAATACGTTCCCAACGCGCAGCGGCATCATTAAAAACTTGCTCTTGTCTTTCCGTTGGGGGTAATAAAAACTTTAGGGTAATGTTAAAACGGCCCCTGTCATCACCTGCAGCGTCCGTTGCCCTGGATTTAGCAATCTGAGGTTCGGTATTTGATAAATCTTGGATGATTATCGGATCAAGGTTCCTAGGGCCCAAAGTTAACAATTGGGTAGTCTCTATTGGAGTTACCGTGTTTTCTTCCGTTACATCTACCGAACAAGAAGTAAATCCAACAATAGCAAGCGACAGCATTGTAAGTCGTTTGCCAAACTTTTTCATTTGAATGGTGTTGTACATAATTTTTGAGAATTTAGAATTAGTCTATTACCCTCAAATATATTGATAAACAACTATTTATGATTGCAGAAAAACCTTAAAATTTCTATGGTTTTTCTGTAATTACAATAGCTTTAATCATACCAAAATCACAAAACATCCAGCATGTTTTTCAAATCACATCCTATTCTAATCCTTCTCCATTAATTGGTTTCTTTTGGGTACGGCGAAAATTATAGGGCCAATTCAGAAACCATTTGACAACGTCCATGCAGTAATTCCAGAGTAAGCAGAAAGGGTTCTAGATTATATAAGAAGACGACGTATATCTTTCTTTAGCAAAGCCCACAGACTGAGCATTGGTAGGCTTATTCAAACATCAGGTAATTACTGAAAGCTTGCCGAACTAAAGTCGATATCAAACTCAAAGCACCAAATACTAAAGCTGTTGATTTCATCAAGGTTGGTGTTCTCCGGAAGGAAAACGGTTAGGGTTTCCCCGGAAAAACTTCGGCCGTTAATAGGCTCACTCAAATTGATTCCAGCTGCAAAGTTTCCGTTGTTTCCCCCGTAAATACTTACGTTAGGGCCCAAACCATTGTAGAAAAAGTTAGAAAATTCAATCTCACAATCCGATAAGATGGTAACGGTTCCGCTTATGCCGTAAATTTCACTTACTCGTAGTTGCCTGGATTGGCCTACCAAAGCGTTCGTAGCGGTGCAGGTTCTTGATTCCGGAGCGTCATTGGCCAAGGATACTTCATCTTCTTCACACCCAAAAAAACCCATGCACGCAACGACTACGCAAATTAAAATCTTCTTCATCAAAACAATTTTTAGCAATACCGGTTTTGATAGTCGATAGCTCCGGCTATTCAATACATCTTTAAATGTTAAATTTCAACATAAGGGTTTACCCATATTCACTTTACCCAATGGCCAGGTGAGCTGTAATAACCCTAGTACATTCAAAAACAAGTAATTAACGTTTTAAAAGCCTAGAATTTCATAGAAATGAATAATAAGTTCTTTAGTGCCTTCCTATTAAAACTTGCTCAATATCCTTTAAAGTAAACCCTTTGGCTTGAAGTAAAATCAGGTAGTGGAACAACAAATCCGCACTTTCGTCCAAGAACAGTTCGTCATTGTCATCCTTGGCCTCAATAACGGTTTCTACGGCTTCCTCCCCTACTTTCTGGGCAATTTTATTAATCCCCTTTCGGAATAAGGATGCTACATAGCTTTTCCCATCTTCTTTATTTTCCTTTCGAGATGCGATAATACCTTCCAATTCCGATAAAAAGCCAAAAGAAGGGGCATTGGCATCGCCCCAACAGGTATCCGTTCCCGTGTGGCAGGTAGGACCCACCGGATTTACCGATACCAACAGCGTGTCTTGGTCACAATCCTCTTTAATGGCTACCAATTCCAGAAAATTACCGCTCTCCTCCCCTTTGGTCCATAACCGCTGTTTTGTGCGGCTATAAAAAGTAACCTTTCCGGTTTCTTGGGTTTTTGTTAGCGCGTCTTGGTCCATATATCCTAACATCAGCACATTTTTTGTGCGGGCATCCTGAATAATGGCCGGTACCAATCCGTCTTGATTCTTGTTGAAGTCTATTTTCATGTTTTATGTTGTAAACGGTTACCCTTAAAGGAATAGGAAAACTAGAATCCAATCTTTTAAATCCTTACGGGAATCCCTTGTTGTTTTAGTTCGTTTTTTAAATCGGGTATCTCAATTTCCTTAAAATGAAAAACACTGGCCGCCAATGCGGCATCTGCTTTTCCTTCCAGAAAGGTATCTTTAAAATGTGCGGTCTTCCCAGCGCCTCCGGAGGCTATTATTGGAATGTTCAATAATTCAGATAACTTGGCCAAAGCCTCATTGGCAAAACCATTTTTGGTGCCGTCATGGTCCATACTGGTGAATAGGATTTCCCCGGCCCCACGATCCTCGACCTCCTTGGCCCAGGCAAACAAATCCAGTTCCGTGGGTACCTTTCCGCCTACCAAATGCACCTTCCAATTCCCATGGAGCTGTTTGGCATCAATAGCGACTACAATGCATTGGGAGCCAAATTTTGCCGCTAAATCATTGATCAACTGCGGATTTTTGACCGCAGAGGAATTGATGGACACTTTGTCCGCACCGTTCTTAAGCAAGATATCCACATCCTCGACGGAGGAAATTCCGCCACCCACGGTAAAGGGAATGTTTATTTTTTCGGCGACCTTAAATACCAAATCCGCCAAGGTCTTTCTGCGTTGTTCCGTGGCGGAAATATCCAAGAAAACCAACTCATCCGCACCTGCCTTGCTATAGGCATCCGCCAGTTCCACAGGGTCTCCCGCATCCCGTAAATTCACAAAATTCACGCCTTTTACGGTACGTCCGTCTTTGATATCCAAACAAGGTATTATTCGTTTTGCTAACACAATCGATTTTAGAATTTAGAGTTAAGAATTTAAAATTAGGGGTAAAATACTATTTGTCAGCATTCAACCTTTTTCGGACGGTATTAATTGAACTTACCGTAATAGCCAAAAGTTCATTCGCCTCATTCCATAATTTCTGCATATCATTTTTTGATTTGACGCCGGCTTTATCAAAAAATTCAAGCCGGTACATAGATTCATCAACCTCTTCTTCAACTATTTTTAATTTATGAATAAAATCCCTGTCCGATTTTGCCCTACATGCGGCTCTATAGTTTGCTCCTACGGAACTTGAACATCGAATACGTTGTCTTACCCAAGCATCAAACTCCCTTGATTTAGGGAACTCTTTACACAGCAGCCAACAAGCAAAGGCAAACTCTTGCGTCCTTTTCTTTAAATCACTCATCGTTCGTCATTCTACATTGGTAATTTCTTAGTTTTCATTCAACGTATTTAAATCCATCCCATCATAAAATCCCAATTGTTCATCGTTCAATAGTTTTACCCAAAATGCAATTTGCCCGGTATGGTACGAAAAATGCTCGACAAGATGAACGCAGCTTCCAATACCTGAAAATTCAAAACCTTGGACCTTTTTAACAGCTAGGAATCGCTCCAAACCGAGGTTTCCCATAGTCGATTTCACGGTGTTGACCGTGGATTCCAATTGTTGGAATAATTGGGCTTTGGTAAACCCACCTGTAGTGTTGAATTCTGCATCACGTTGGCGTTTATCTTCACTTCCGTTTAAGGATGCAATTCCATATTGACTTAAGTTGCCACAAAGGTGTAGCATAAGATTTCCAATGCTATTAAGGGAAGCGTTCGGTTTTTGCCACAATTGTTCTTCCGTAATGTTAACCAAGGAAATACGTATCATCCGCAGCCCCTCGTCCAACCGAAAGCAGGCGTTCTTCACAAATTCTTGCTGGAATTGGTCTTGATTATCCATGCTGTACCACGTAATTTTCCAATTGTTTTAGACTGATTCTATTCTCATAGATGGCCTTGCCGATGATAACCCCTTCGCACCCCAATTGGTTTAATTTTGGCAACTCTTCAAAAGTTGATATCCCACCACTGGCGATTAGGTTGATTCCTATTTCCTGAAAATCCTCGACTCCAGCACCCGTAATTTCCGTTTTATGGATTTTGGTGTCCTGTAGCAGTCGTTCATACAATTCAAAAGCAGGCCCCGCAAGCATACCGTCCTTGGAAATATCCGTACAAATAACATAACTGATGCCTTCCTTTTGAAATTTTTTGACAAAAGGGGTTAGTTTTTGGTCCGATTCTTCCAACCAACCGGAAATAGCGATTTTTTCGTCTTTGACATCAGCCCCAAGAATCACTTTTTCACTGCCGTATTTTTTTAACCATCCCAAAAAAGTAGCCTCGTCTTTGACCGCAATGCTTCCTCCCGTAATTTGATGGGCACCGGACTCAAATGCAATACGCAAATCATCATCCGTTTTTAAACCGCCACCAAAATCGATTTTTAAATTCGTTCCTGTAGCAATCCGTTCCAAAACCTTATGATTTACAATATGTTTTGCTTTGGCACCATCCAAATCGACCAAGTGCAAATGTAAAATTCCACTTGCTTCAAAAGCTTTGGCAACCTCCAATGGATTCTCATTATATACTTTTTTGGTCTCGTAATCCCCTTTGGAGAGACGAACGCACTTGCCGTCAATGATATCTATGGCCGGAATAATTCTCATGGTCAAAAAATTAGAAATACGATAAATGAAAATAGAAATCGGAAATAAGAAACTCGATACATCTGTTATTCTATTTTTTATTCTTTTTAAACATCCAGGTTTCTGGATTGGGGATATGGGTAAAGCCAGCCTGTTTATACAGTCCATGCGCATCATTTGTGCGTAAACCAAACCCGTTTACTTGGCTTAAGCTAGGGTAGTTTAAGATGTAGTCCATCAACTTTTTAGCATATCCTTTACCTCTAGATTTCTGATCAATAAATACGTCCATTACCCAAGCAAATACCACATAGTCCGTGGCCACTCTTGCAAAACCGATTTGATTCCCTTGGGCAGTGTCAAACATACTAAAGCATAAGGAATGTGCAATAGATTGTTTAACCTCCTCCATGGACCTTCCTTTGGACCAATAGGCCTCTTCGGATAGGAATCTATGTACGAATTCCAAATCTACTCTAGTTTTATCCGTGCTTATTTCAATGGTCCCAATCATTACAACGCTAAAAAGTTCTTAAGAATGGTAGCTCCGTAATCCCCTGATTTTTCCGGATGGAACTGCGTACCGTAAAAGTTATCTTTCTGCAAAGCAGCACTATAAAGCCCATCATAGGCGCAGGCAGCAATGGTCTCCTGGCATAGTGGGGCGTAAAAACTGTGGACCAAATAAATATAATCCTCTGGAATATCCATAAACAATGGGGATTGTAGCCCTTCAATTTTGTTCCAACCGATCTGCGGTACTTTTACAGCATCTGAGAACTTCACCACATCTATATCAAAAATTCCCAATCCTCTGGTATTTCCCTCTTCGGAAGCGTTGCACATCAACTGCATTCCCAGACAAATCCCCAATACAGGTTGCTTCAATTGTGGAATAATCTCTTGTAGGCCACTTTCCGTTAACTTTCTCATGGCGCTACTCGCCTCCCCTACACCCGGAAAAATAACTTTAGCCGCCTTTTGAATTGTTTCCGCATCACTACTCAATACCGCGTCTATTCCCAATCTTTTAAAGGCAAACTTGATGCTTTGGATGTTTCCCGCGCCGTAATCAATAATCACGAGACCTCCATCCCCTAAATTGGTCAAGGGACGACTATCGCTGCTTAATGGTATTTCTTTGTTCATAACCGTTTCTTGAACTCCTTCCTCCTATACGATTGGAAGGAACCTATAATACTCCCTTTGTAGATGGTAATACCATCTTTTCTACATCCCGCTTTACCGCCATTTTTATCGCCTTGGCAAAGGCTTTAAAGATGGCTTCTATCTTATGGTGTTCGTTGGTACCCTCTGCCTTGATGTTCAAGTTGGCCTTGGCGCCATCCGAAAACGACTTAAAAAAGTGGTAGAACATTTCCGTGGGCATATCCCCTACTTTTTCACGTTTAAAATCGGCCTTCCACACCAGCCAGTTCCGTCCCCCAAAATCCAAGGCCACTTGCGCCAGGCAATCGTCCATGGGCAAGCAAAACCCATAACGTTCGATCCCCAATTTGTTTCCCAAGGCTTCATGGAACACCTCACCCAATGCGATAGCGGTATCCTCTATGGTGTGGTGCTCATCCACTTCCAAATCCCCGTCAACTTTAATGGTGAGGTTCATCTGGCCGTGCCTAGCCAATTGGTCCAACATATGGTCAAAAAAGGCAAGACCTGTATGGATATCCGACTTTCCGGTACCATCCAAGTTAACGGTTATGGCGATATCCGTTTCCTTGGTTTTTCTATGTACAGACACCGTTCTGGAACTTAATTTTAAGAACTCATATATCCTTTCCCAGTCGTTTGTTTGTAACGCAATGTGCACAGAAAGGTCATTCTGTGAAATGGTAATTTCATCAGTCCCTAATTGCGTATTATCGTCAATAAATATGCCTTTTGCCCCTAAATTCTTCGCAAGCTCCATATCCGTGAGGCGATCTCCAAGAACAAAGGAATTTTTCAGGTCAAAATCATCGGTAAAATACTTTTTGAGCAATCCCGTACCTGGTTTTCTGGTATCTGCTTGCTCATGGGGAAAGGTTTTATCGATTAAAACTTCATCAAAGACCACCCCTTCATGCTCAAAAGCCTTGATAATAAAGTTGTGTACGGGCCAGAAGGTATCCTCCGGAAAGGCATCCGTTCCCAGACCATCTTGATTGGTAATCATCACCAATGTATAGTCGAGTTCCTTGGCGATTTTACCCAAGTAAGTAAATACTTTTGGGTAGAAAACCATCTTATCAAAAGCATCGATCTGTTCATCAACGGTTTCTTTGATGATGGTACCGTCACGGTCGATAAATAAAACCTTTTGTCCCATTTTTAATAATGTTTATGTCTATTCTTTGTCTTCAGTAACTTCCTTTTTTTTTCCTGCCATTATCACATTTTTGTTCCCAAAAAGTTTCTTTCGCAAGCCAGCAAAAAGTGCTACAGCTCCAATGGCGATTACCTTCCAAAACTTTAGTAACAGGGCAAAAAACCCTGCTTTTGCAAGAATTTTTCCAGCAATTAAACCTCCAATGCCATAGGCTGCAACTTCATCAAAATCGGGGTCAAACTCAGAATACTTATAACCTTGGTTAAAAGACACACTTGCAAGAATAGGGTCTAAATTAGATTTAACATCGTCCAATACCTCCATATCCCCAATTACATTAAGGTTGATAAAACCTTTTCTTCCGAGCACCCTAATATTGTAGTTAAGCGTATTAGACTCATAATCTTCGAATTTCAATTCTTTTGCCCAATGTAACTTTTTGGAAGATGCATCGTAAAAAGGCTCGGTAGCCCAACCTAGTAATTGCACTTCTGAGTATCCCAATTCTTTCCGTTGTGGATTAGCCGCTTTGACGTCATTCTGCATTTCTTCTAGCAAATCATCATAATCAATATCTTCGGCATCATCATCCTTAACATAACCTTCATTGGAATAGGTCAATTCTATTCCATAGCTAGTCTCTCCCGGAGATTCATCACTTTTTAATAATAACCCCATGACACTGCTGTCCTCTGGGTTTCCCCATATATCGGAAAGTACTGTCTGAGCGTCCTTTTCACGTAGAAACTTATATCCCTTTGGAATGGTAATCGTGGCCATCCCATTGTTTAAATCTGCTTTTTCATACTCATAACTAAATGTTGTTTCCAAACTATCTACATATTTCTGGTAGCCAAAGTATTCTTGCAAAGCGGACACATCCACTTGCAAACTGTCAGCCAAAAACTCCAATCGCTCTTGATCTTGGGCTTGGCAAACGCTTGTGATAAACATAAAAAAGGATGCAACTACATAAAATTGATTTTTCATAATTAGTATTGATTGGTTAAAGTCTTTAAAACGCGTACTACATTTTTATTCTCCTCCTTGGTTCCCACGGTGAAGCGTAAGGTGTTTTTACATAACGGTTGCTTGCTGCGGTTGCGCACCACAATGCCATGCTGTAACAGTTGGTTGTACCTAAGCCCGGCATCGTCTACTTGGGCGAGGATAAAATTGGCATCGGTAGGAAATACCTTTTGCACAAAATCGATGTCTTCCAATGCCTCTTTCAATAGCTTTCGTTCCCTTAAAATACCCGCTATCTCATCTTTTACACTTCCTAGATCCTTAAGTCGGTCAACCGCCCGTTGTTGCGTAAGTTCATTGACATTATAGGGAGGTTTTATTTTGTTCAATACTTTAATAATTTCCTCGGAAGCTATGCATATCCCCAAACGAATACCTGCCATACCATAGGCTTTGGACAAGGTTTGGGTAACCACCAGATTAGGATATTTGTCCAGTTGGCTAACCCAGCTAGGGCTTTCCGAAAAATCGATATAGGCTTCGTCAATTACGACCAAACCATCAAAGTTTTCCAATAATTGCGCAATTCGTTCTTGGGAAAAAGCATTTCCAGTAGGATTGTTGGGCGAGCATACAAAAATAATCTTGCTATTCTTGGTAACCGTCTGTAATATCGTATCTACATCAGGTTCAAAATTGGAGGTCAGCAATACCCTCTTGTTTTCCACGATATTCAAATCGGACAATACGGTATACATGCCATAGGTTGGTGGCATTGTTATGACGTTGTCCTCCTTGGGTTCACAAAATGCCCGAAACAACAGATCGAGTACTTCATCACTCCCATTACCCAATAAAAGCTGATTATTCGAGATTCCTTTTTGCAGCGCCAATAGCGACTTAAGCCCACGTTGTTGCGGATCTGGGTATCTGTTGACCCCATTTTCATAAGGATTCTCATTCGCATCCAAAAAAATCATATCCGTGCCGGAAGAAACATATTCATCCCTTGCCGATGAATAGGGCTTCAAGTTTTTTACGTTTTCACGGATGTTATCTTCTAATCTAAAGGACATTGCGTTTTACTTTTTGTTCAAACACCTTCACGAGGCGTTATCATCATTTTTTAATTGTTCCAGCCTTAAACTCACCGCGTTTTTATGGGCAAACAGTCCTTCTGCCTCCGCCATGACTTCCACGGTCTTCCCTAGGTTCCGTATACCTTCCTTTGTTATTTTCTGAAAGGTCATGCTCTTCATAAAACTATCCAAGTTTACACCACTGTATTGTTTGGCATACCCATTTGTGGGTAAGGTATGGTTGGTGCCCGATGCGTAATCCCCTGCACTTTCCGGGGTGTAATTACCAATAAATACAGAACCCGCGTTCATTGTATTTTGGATGTAAAAATCCTCGTTTGATACGCAAACTATGTAATGTTCGGGACCGTATGCATTGATCAATTGTAGGGCCGTTGCATCATCTTCCACAAAAATAGACTTGCTATTGGCAATGGCTTGCGCCGCAATTGCCTTTCTTGGTAATGCTTCCAATTGTCGTTCTACTTCCTTGGCTACCTCGGCAATCAATTCTCTTGAAGTGGACACCAAAATAACCTGACTGTCAACGCCATGCTCTGCCTGACTCAATAAATCCGAGGCTACAAAAGCAGCATTTGCGGTATCATCGGCAACTACCAACAATTCACTGGGTCCGGCCGGCATATCTATGGCTACGCCATATTTGGTTGCTAGTTGCTTGGCTACGGTTACATACTGGTTTCCCGGTCCAAAAAGTTTATACACTTGGGGAACGGAGTCCGTACCAAAAGTCATGGCGGCAATGGCCTGTATACCTCCGATTTTAAAAATTTTGGTGATTCCGCACAATTTGGCTGCATAAAGGATTGCGGGATTCAAATTTCCCATTTTATCGGGTGGCGAACACAATATAATTTCTTGGCATCCTGCTATTTTAGCCGGGATGGCCAACATTAGTATGGTAGAAAACAAGGGTGCCGTTCCACCGGGAATATATAATCCAACCTTTTGAATCGGTCTTTTTTCTTGCCAGCAAGAGACACCCTCCATGGTATCCACCGAAACCCTAGTTGTCTTTTGTGCCTTATGAAAACGCGCAATATTGGAGAAGGCCACATCCATGGCATCCTTTAGACTTTGGGGAACCACCGTCTTGGCGGCATCCAATTCCGCTTGGGTTACCTCAAAATCATCAAGTGATACGGCATCAAATTTTTGGGTATATTTTTTAACCGCTAGATCACCATTGGCCTGTACCTCCGTAAATATCTGGGATACGGATGCTTCAATGGCATCCACCGTTTGTGTCGGCCGCTTTAAAATAGCGTCCCACTCCTCTGGTTTTGGATTGACTATCTCTTTCATTTTTTGAACTCCTTTATCTCCCAATCGTGATTACAAAACCATTTTTTCAATCGGACATACCAAAATGCCTTCGGCGCCGGCTTGTTTCAATTCGTCAATGACCGCCCAAAAGGTATCTTTTTGGACAACGGTATGCACGGAACTCCAGCCTTCTTCTGCCAATGGCAACACCGTTGGACTGCGCATACCCGGTAAAAGCTGAATAATACGCTCCAACTTGTCATTGGGGGCGTTTAATAACACGTATTTGGATTGTCTAGCCCTTAAAACCGATTGTATTCGAAAACGAAGCTGTTCCAATAATTTTCTTCGTTCTTCGGAGATTTTTGGGGAAACCGCAAGTACGGCCTCACTTTTGAGCATGACCTCCACTTCCTTTAAATTGTTCTTGAAAAGGGTACTGCCACTGGAAACAATATCACAAATAGCATCCGCAAGGCCAATATTGGGGGCAATTTCAACGGAACCGTTGATAATGTGTAAATCAGCCTTTACGCCCTTTTCTTGGAGGTAGTTCCGTACCGTATTGGGATAGGAAGTCGCTATACGTTTGCCTTCAAAATCCTTAACCGAGTTGTATGTGATTGATTTGGGTACTGCCAAAGACACCTTACATTTGGAAAAACCCAGTTTCTCCGCAATGGCAATATCCTCGCCTTTTTCTATCAACACATTCTCGCCGATGATGGCAATATCTACGACGCCATCCCTTAAATATTGGGGAATATCCCCGTTTCTAAGGTAGAATACTTCAATTGGGAAGTTCCTGGACGAGGCTTTCAATTGGTCCTTGCCGTTATCAATGGAAATTCCGCATTCCTTCAGTATTTGAAGGGAATCAGAATTCAGTCTTCCCGATTTTTGGATAGCAATCCTAATTTTGGTCATTTTCGATAATTTAGGTCCAAGCAATCAATACGTATTAAAAAACCCGTTTGATTGCTCAAACGGGTTTTACATATATTGTACAGGTACAAAACATCTTTACCTCGCCTGAGCGTAAGTATGTAAATGATGATGTACTGTATGATTTCTCATGATGCGGTAAAATTAAAACTAAATTTTATCGTACAAAAGCATATCGCAAAAAAATAACAATTCCGTAGAATTAGTTATTTCCTAAAATTAGTGGCAATCCACTATCTCCGGAACCAACGATGACCACCTTGGAATTTGGTGATTTAGAAAGCTCCAACGTAGCGTCTATACCTTTATCCTGCAATATTTTGTCCGTTAACGAAGCACTTAGAATACGGTTGGCATCAGCCTTACCCTGGGCTTCGATCGTAACTTTTTCGGCCTCTTTTTTGGCGGTCACCAAACGGAACTCATATTCCAAAGATTCCTGTTCTTGTCGCAATTTGCGCTCAATAGCTTCCTTAATGGTATTCGGTAAGGTTACGTCCCTAACCAAAACTTCATTCAATTGCACATTTTGTTTGTCCAATATCTTTTTGGTTTCCGCAAAGATCTCATCTTGGATGGCATCCCTTTTACTGGAATACAGTTGCTCTGGGGTATAGCGCCCAACAACACTACGGGCAGCACTCCTAATGGCCGGTTTGATAACCCTGTCCAAATAGTTTTCCCCCAGATTTTGATGAAGAAAACCTAACTCAATATCCACCGGTTGATACCAAGCGGAAGCATCAATTTGAATTTCCAATCCATTAGAGGAAAGTACCTTCATTTTTTCAAAAAGCTCTTGTTGTCTTACTTCATATACATACACCTTGTTCCATGGTGCCACAATATGAAATCCTTCCCCTAATGGGGGTTCATCGGTAACTACTCCACCACCAAAAGTCTTGTACAAGACCCCGGCCTCTCCAGAGCCGATGGTAATCGCCGATTTTGATATTAAAATTATTGCTAAAATGACTGCAAACACTACTGGCAGTGCAATCTTTGGTAACTTATCCATAATTTATCCTTTATATTAATCCGTTATACTTTCTAATAAACCATTCCACGGCTGCAAAAAGGACGGTTAATCCTAACAACCAACGAAAATCGATTAAAGATACTACATTTTGGGTGCTTTTTTGGATAGGGATAAAACGGTTGTCATTTAATAGTGTTTCTACCAAGGTTTCCTTTTGGGAAGGGTAAAAAATACTACCGTTTTGGGCTTTCGCCAATCGCTCTAGTTTTAGGTAATTTGAAGAAAGTAATTGCTTCTCCAAATCGAAATCCAAAATCTTAAATCGACCCGATTTTGAGATGTTCTCCCCTTCCACCACCACTGTAAAAGTATAGTCTCCGGCTTGTAAGTCGCTAAGATCGGCTTTATAACTGGTACCGGACAATAACATGGGAATCTCGCGTTTAAAATTAGCCGCGGCATTGTTCAAACGAAGTGCCAACTTGGCATTGGGATCAAAAACGTAGGCTTTATCAAAATAAGAGGCATTGATTAGGGCGTTCCCCGCACCTTCATAGACCGATTCATACGAAATGTCCAATCTGCTTTTGGGCTGGGCATCCGATAGAAAACGGATGAGCTTGTCCATGGTATCATCAAAATTTTTAAAATTCTTTTGATTTCTATAAGTTTCTACCCGCCATTTCCAACTGTTCTCACCAAATAAGAAGGCCGATTTGCTACCTGCATCTTCAATAACCGCTAAAAGGGGATCGTTCAATGCAATTCCCTTGATTTTTTGATATAGCAGCGTTTCAAAGGGTTTGGTTATGATAAGGTCACCCAAACCGCCCAAAAGAGGCGGATATCCATCCACCTTAAAATCATTGGTATCAAAAAAAGAAAACCCTTCGTTTTGGGTAGCAAAAAGCTCTTCAGTTTGTCCAAGGTCTTCCTTTATTACTGAGGATTGTGCTTTGTTCAAAAAGTTCCAATCCGTTTGGGAACCTGTAATCGTAAACGTACTTACCCCCTTACTTTGAACAAAATCATAGATGTTTTGAAATGCGACAGTGGGCTGGTACAGCAAAAAAACATCCGTTTCTTGCAAGATTTTTGAAGTGGCATTGGGTGCGATAATGCGTACGGACCGCTGCTCGTTACTTTCAATGGATTTTTTCAACATCCCGATATCTGGATGCTTTATTGCGGAAACGATGCTGATATTGGTTTTCTCATCAATGACTTCCACGGCAATCGTACGGCTATTGTTCAGCGTATTCTTCTCTCCGGAAATAGGCTCTAGACTAACCCTGATGTTTTTGAGCCCCACTTTGTTCGCTTTTAACAGCGGACTTCGAATTACGCTATTTTCATTGGTGGAAAGTGATATGGCTTCGTTAAAAAGCTGTTGCCCATCCATGGATACCCGTAAATTGCTTCTTACTGTTCTCTCTCCCGCGTAAGAAACGGCAATCTCTATAGGAAACTGATTGTCCAGAAAAGCATATTTATTGGCATTGATCTTGGAAATACGGATATCCTCATACCTAGTGGTATCCCCTACGACTAAAGGGTAGATCCGCAGTTTATCATCCAATCCAATGTATTCATAGTCCCGTCCAAGGGTTTGGTTGCCGTCCGTTACCAAAACTACGGCGGTATTGGTCCCTCTATAGATTTCATTAATGCCATCCAGTCCTGCCGAGATATCCGTCTTTACGGCGGTAAAATCAAGACTGTCCGATGCTTCTAAACTACTTGCAAACGTATAGGGTCTTACTACAAACTTCTCTTGTAGCGCCTCGCTTTCCAATAGTGCGAACAAAGCGTCAGTAGCATCTTTCTCCCCATTTACCGTTTGTAGCGAAGAAGAATTATCCACCGCGATAACCAGATTGGATTTCTCTTCGTAGGTGGTAAGCTTTTTAAATTGCGGGGCGATCAGTAACAGGCATAAACTAAAAAGAAAACAGAAGCGCAACGCCGCAAGGGCAAAAAGTAATTTGGAACGCTTCTTTCTAAAAATATACTGGTACCAAGCCAATGCAAACGAAACTAAGGCAGCGATTACAATAAGTAAAACAGTGGTTGTTTGCATCTATATTTTAATTGATGGCGCTTGTTAGGTTAACATTCCGCCATCTACATTAAGTACTTGTCCGGTGACGTAAGCCGATAAATCCGAAGCTAAAAACAAACAGGCATTGGCCACATCCTCCGGTGAACCACCTCTTTTTAACGGAATGGCATCACGCCAACCTTGGACGGTCTTTTCGTCCAATTTGTCCGTCATTTCCGTTTCTATAAAACCGGGGGCAATGGCATTGCACCGAATATTTCGAGATCCCAATTCCAAGGCTACGGATTTTGTAAATCCTATCATTCCCGCTTTGGAGGCCGCATAGTTGGTCTGTCCGGCATTTCCTTTAACACCTACCACACTACTCATATTGATGATGGAACCCTTTCGTTGTTTGAGCAAGGTGCGCTGTACCGCTTTGGTCATATTGAAAACCGACTTTAGGTTGATTTCGATGACTTTGTCAAAATCGTCCTCCCCCATACGCATCAACAAATTGTCTTTGGTTATCCCTGCATTGTTGATGAGTACGTCAATACCGCCAAAATCCTCTAATACAGCCGTTACCAACTGTTCCGAAGCTTCAAAACTGGCGGCATTACTTTTATAGGCTTTTGCTTTAACGCCTTGGGCAGTCAATTCTTTTTCCAACTCCAATGCCGGAGCTTCGCTAGAGCTATAGGTAAAGGCCACATTGGCCCCATGTGCAGCAAATACTTTCGCAATTCCCATTCCTATGCCACGACTGGCTCCTGTTATGATAACGTTTTTGTCTTGTAAGAGTTTCATTCTGTATCCCGTTGGTTGTCCCTCAAATATACGTTTTGAGAAGTTTATACAAATAAAAAAATCCCGATAAACTCGGGATTTATCATAGTTTTAACGGATGGTTAGGCCATTACCGCTTTAACTTTTTTACCGATCTCCGCTGGGGAATCCACTACATGGATACCACATTCAGCCATGATGCGTTTTTTAGCCTGGGCCGTATCATCGCTTCCGCCAACGATAGCACCAGCGTGGCCCATGGTACGCCCAGCTGGGGCGGTTTCACCGGCAATAAAACCTACGATGGGCTTTTTACTGCCGCTTTCTTTATACCAATGTGCTGCATCCGCTTCCAATTGTCCACCAATTTCGCCGATCATCACCACACACTCCGTATCCGGATCATTGATCAATAGTTCAACGGCTTCTTTTGTGGTTGTTCCAATAATTGGATCACCACCAATACCGATAGCTGTAGTTATCCCTAAGCCTTGACGCACTACTTGATCCGCGGCTTCATAGGTTAAGGTACCTGATTTAGATACGATGCCTACATTTCCTTTTTCAAAAACAAAGCCTGGCATAATTCCTACCTTGGCCTCACCTGGAGTGATAACACCTGGGCAATTGGGCCCTACAAGCGTGCAATCCTTATCTTTTATATAGTTGTTGGCCTTTACCATATCCGCAACAGGAATGCCTTCCGTAATGGTAATGATTACCTTGATTCCTGCATTGGCAGATTCCATAATGGCGTCCGCGGCAAATGCCGGTGGGACAAAAATAATGGAGGTATCCGCACCAACTTTGTCAACAGCTTCCATCACGGTATTAAAAACAGGTTTTCCCAAATGCTCTTGACCTCCTTTACCCGGGGTTACCCCACCGACGATATTGGTGCCATAGGCTATCATTTGTTCGGCATGGAAGGTACCTTCACTACCTGTAAACCCTTGTACAATTATCTTAGAATCCTTGTTGACTAAAACGCTCATAGTATCTTTATTGTTAACGCTGACAAAAATAGCAGTTTGCTTTTCAAAAGAAAAACAAACCTTTTGTTAATTCCCTTTTAATTTCTTTAAGTAGGCCGGCATGTTTTTAATGATGGCCAACTCTTTCATTTTTTCCCTTGCTTCCTTGGCCGGACTCCCAAAATATACCTTTCCGGCCTCTAAGGAATTGGCAACACCGGATTGTGCATATACAGTGGCCCCTTTACCGATTGTTATGCCACTAATGACACCTACCTGACCCCAAAGGGTCACTTCATCTTCTATAACCACACAGCCGGCAATACCCGTATGGGAAGCAATAAGACATTTTTTACCCAAAACGGTATCATGCCCGATCTGTATTTGATTATCAAGTTTTGAACCGGTTCCAATAGTCGTATCCCCTGTCACACCGCGGTCTATGGTGCAGTTGGCGCCAATATGCACATGGTCCTCAATTACCACGCGTCCACCAGAAAGCAATTGATCAAAACCATCTGGACGGTTTTTATAATAAAAGGCATCTGCCCCTAAAATTGTCCCTGAATGGATGGTTACATTATCCCCAATAACACAATGATCGTAAATAGCTACGTTGGCATGAATGCGACAGTTTTTGCCGATGCTTACCCTATTCCCAATAAAAACATTGGGCTGTACTATGGTCCCCTCACCTATACTAGCCGTATCGGCAGTCGCTTTATTCGAAGGTTCAAAAGGGCGAAACTTATGGGTGAGCTTGTTGAAGTCCCTAAAAGGATCATCCGAAATAAGAAGTGCCTTGCCATCAGGACAATCGACCTTTTTATTGATCAATACCACAGTAGCTTTTGAAGCTAAAGCTTTATCATAGTATTTGGGATGGTCTACGAATACAATATCCCCTTCTTCAACCACATGGATCTCGTTCATTCCCAAAACGGGGAAATCATCGGGTCCCACATGATCCGAATCGATGATCTGGGCAATCTCCTTAAGTGTATATGGTTTTGGGAATTTCATTAAAGATTACTCTTTAACACGTTCCAAATATGCCCCTTTTTCGGTATCAATCTTTATTTTGTCCCCTTCATTGATAAACAAAGGTACGTTGATTCGCGCCCCGGTTTCTACGGTAGCAGGTTTGGTGGCATTTGTTGCCGTATTCCCTTTGACCCCTGGCTCTGAGTGTGTTACTTCCAATATGACACTTGCAGGCATTTCTACGGACAGCGGCATGCCGTCTTCCGTATTGAACAAAATTTTCACCACTTCCCCTTCTTTTAAAAGATCTGGGGCATCCAAGGTTTCCTTTTCTAAGGTAATTTGGTTGTAGTCATCCGTATTCATAAAATGGAAGGTATCCCCTTCTGGATAGAGGTATTGGTAAGACCTTGTCTCCACACGCACATCTTCAATCTTATGCCCCGCAGAAAAGGTGTTGTCCACTACTTTTCCAGAGGTCACACTCTTGAGTTTTGTTCTGACAAAGGCAGGGCCTTTACCCGGTTTTACATGTAAGAACTCAATAATTTTGTAAATATCGTTGTTGTACTTGATGCACAATCCTTTGCGTATGTCCGATGTACTTGCCATAATTTAATTTGAGCTAAAATATCCTTTCATTATCCCACGTTGGGAATTTCTAATAAACTGTAAAATCTCGTCCCGCTCTGGAGTCGCCTCCATTTCTGCTTCTATTATCGATGATGCTTGGGAATTGTTATAGTTTTTCTGGTATAAAATTCGATAGATGTTTTGTATCTCCCTAATCTTATCCGGTTCAAACCCTCGTCTTCGTAATCCAATGGAGTTGATCCCTACATAAGAAAGGGGCTCCCGAGCCGCCTTTACATAGGGCGGAACATCTTTCCGTACCAAGGAACCTCCCGTTACAAAAGCATGGTTCCCAATGGATACAAACTGATGTACGGCCACCATACCTGCCAAAACCACATTTTCACCAATGGTAACGTGCCCTGCCAGTGTGGAATCGTTGCTAAAAATACAACCGTCCCCTACAAAACAATCATGGGCCACATGGCAATACGCCATAATCAGGCAATTGTTCCCAATGACCGTTTTCATTCTATCCGACGTCCCTTTGTTTATGGTAGCACACTCCCGAATCGTGGTATTGTCACCAATCTCTACGGTAGTTTCCTCTCCTTGGTATTTTAAGTCCTGCGGCGTTGCGGAAATGACCGCCCCGGGAAAAATATTGCAATTTTTACCGATTCGGGCTCCCTCCATGATGGTAACGTTAGAACCGATCCAGGTACCTTCACCAATAATGACATTATTATGGATTGTGGTAAAGGGTTCGATGACCACATTTTTTGCGATTTTCGCACCAGGATGCACGTATGCTAGGGGTTGGTTCATTTTACTCGCTCTTAGTTTTTACTATTTGTGCCATAAGTTCGGCTTCCGAAACCAGTTTGCCATTGGCATAAGCGTACGCTTGCATATGGCAAATACCCCTGCGTATCGGTGAAATCAAATCACATTTAAAAATCAATGTATCGCCTGGCACCACTTGTTGTTTAAACTTTACGTTATCTATTTTCATAAAAAACGTAAGGTAGTTTTCTGGGTCTGGCACGGTACTAAGTACCAAAATACCGCCTGTTTGGGCCATGGCCTCGACTTGTAGAACCCCAGGCATTACCGGGGCTCCCGGAAAGTGACCTACAAAAAAAGGTTCGTTCATGGTCACGTTTTTGACCCCCACCACATGGGTTTCGGACAATTCCAAAATCTTATCGACCAACAAAAATGGGGGCCTATGCGGAAGCATATCCATAATCTGGGTCACATCCATCAAGGGTGTTCCGTTCAAATCAAAAGAAGGCACTTTGTTCCGCCGTTCTATTTTAATGATCTTGGATAGTTTTTTAGCAAACTGGGTATTTACAAAATGCCCGGGTTTGTTGGCAATTACCTTTCCCCTAATTCGGGTACCGGCCAAGGCCAAATCCCCAATGACATCCAATAATTTATGTCGTGCCGCTTCATTGGGCTGATGCAAGGTCAAATTATCCAATATACCGTTCGGTTTTACGGAAAGCTTCTTTTTATTGAATGCCTTTTCCAAGCGTTTCATGGTAGGTTCAGAAATCTCCTTATCCACGTACACAATGGCGTTGTTAAGGTCACCGCCCTTTATAAGACCGTGCTCCAACAACATTTCCAATTCGTGTAAAAAGCTAAAAGTCCTTGCGTTGGCAATCTCTTCCTTAAAATCCGACATGCGTTCCAAAGTCGCATTTTGGGTACCCAGCACTTTGGTGCCAAAGTCCACCATAGTGGTTACTTGGTATTCGTCTGAAGGGATAACGGTAATCTCACTCCCGGTAGCTTCGTCCTTATAAGAAATTACGTCCTTTACAATATATTCTTTGCGCTCTTGCTCTTGATCCACAATACCGGCCTTTTCAAGGGCTTCCACAAAATATTTGGAAGAACCGTCCATAATTGGGGGTTCCGGGGCGTCCAACTCAATCAGTACATTATCGATATCCAAGCCTACCAAGGCCGCCAAAACGTGTTCCGAGGTTTGAATTTTGACCCCATTCTTTTCCAAATTGGTGCCACGTTGTGTATTGACCACGTAATTCGCGTCCGCTTCAATAATGGGTTCCCCCTCCAAATCTACCCTTTTAAAGGCAAAACCGTGATTCTCCGGCGCAGGGACAAAACTCATGGATACCTGCTCCCCTGTATGGAGTCCAACTCCATTTAGGGTCACTTTTTCCGCAATAGTACGTTGCTTATTTTCTGTTTTCACTGTCAATTTTCTTTTCTATTTCAGAAATTCGGTTAACAATTTTAGGCAAGTTTTTAAAATGCACGTAAGACTTGTTATAGTCTCCGTAATTTAATGCAGGGGATCCCTGTAGTACTTCATCGTCTTTTACATTTCTTCCAATACCAGATTGTGCTTGTATCCGCACGCGGTCGCCAATGGTTATATGGCCTACGATACCTACCTGCCCGCCGATCAAGCAGTTCTTTCCTATTTTGGTGGAACCGGCAATTCCCGTTTGCGCGGCAATAGCGGTATGTTCCCCAATTTCTACATTATGGGCAATCTGTATTTGGTTGTCCAGTTTTACCCCTTTCCTTAGAATGGTAGAGCCCAGGGTAGCACGGTCAATGGTGGTTCCCGCACCAACATCCACATTATCCTCTAAAATAACATTACCGGTTTGGGGTACTTTGGAATACTCCCCTTTTTCATTGGGTGTAAATCCAAAGCCGTCCGCGCCTATGATGGCTCCGCTATGGATGACACAACCATCCCCTATTATGGATTCTGAATATATTTTGGCACCCGCAAAAACGATGACGTTATTCGCAATAGTCACATTATCACCAATATATACATTAGGATACACCTTGACCTCATCCCCGATAGTGACATTATCGCCTATATAGGAAAACGCCCCCAAATAAAAACCAGAACCGTAGTTGGCATTTTGGGATACGTACGAGGGATTCTCAATCCCTACTTTGTTATTTTTAACCTGATTGTAATATTCCAACAGTTTTGAAAAGGACTTGTAGGCGTCCTCAACCTTGATCAAGGTGGTGGAAATGGCCTGTTCCGGCTTAAAATCGCGATTAACTATCGTGATGGAAGCCTTGGTGGAATAGATGTAAGGTGTATACTTTGGATTGGCCAAAAAGGTCAATGACCCTTTTTCCCCTTCTTCTATTTTTGAGAGTTTGTGCACGGCCGTTTGGGGGTTTCCCTCAACTTCTCCCTCTAAAATTCCTGCAATTTGGGTGGCCGTAAATTTCAAATGTTCTCTTGTTTGATGCTACGGGATGCTAAAATCACTAGAACTAAAGTGTCTCCCGAACAATATTTCGGCAAAAGTAAGAAAATTTGTTAAACGCCCTCCTTTGGATAGCAAACATAATACTTGGTCACTGTTTTGGACAAGGCCTTAAGATTAAGATGATCCGAGGCTTTGGCCACATCGGTCAATTTTCCGTTTTTGGTAAGGATATTGATATTCTCTTTGGTATGGTCATAGGCCCGGTTACGCAACTCACCGGTAAAAACAAAATAATCCACATCCTCTTCCATCAACTTATAATCCACCTTTACCTGCTCCCGTTTTTCATTAATCTTTTGTGGGTCTATTGGCTTGTCCTTGATTTTTATATGCAACAACTGCCTATTGATGAGCATCCCGCTAAGCTTGGCCAATATAAAGTCTGGATGGTCCTGCCAAGATTTTAAGGCGTATAGGACGTCAATATCATCAAGCTTGGAAAACTGGGCAAGCATGGTGCCATTACTTGGTACCGTTTCTTTTTGCTTGAGAAAGAAAAGAAGTTCTGCGGAACAGGGCACCGTTTTATCGTTCTTTACTAAAAACCTGGCGCGTTTCATCACCTTTAACAACAACTGTTCCGCCACCAAACTGGTTTTGTGGAGATACACTTGCCAATACATGAAACGACGGGCCATCAAAAATTTCTCTACGGAATAAATGCCCTTCTCCTCGACTACCAAGCATCCATTGGCGACGTTAAGCATGGTAATCATACGCTCAGAACTGATGTTGCCTTCGGCAACGCCGGTATAAAAACTGTCCCTTTTTAAATAATCCAGACGATCTACATCCAGCTGACTGGACACCAATTGATTGAGGAACCTTTTAGGATGTCGCCCCTTGAAAATCTGTATGGCATCTGTTAAAGCGCCATCAAATTCCTGATTGAGCTGTTCCATAAACTGTAGGGACAACGTCTCATGGCTTACTTTGGGAACCAAAGCAAATTCCAAAGCATGGGAAAAGGGACCATGGCCAATATCATGCAACAAAATGGCCGCCAACAACCCTTTCTCTTCCGCTTTAGTGATTTCTACCTGTTTAAACCGAAGCACATCGATGGCTTTTCGCATCAAATGCATACAACCCAAAGCGTGGTGAAAACGGGTATGGTGCGCCCCAGGATAGACCAAATACGAAAGGCCCATTTGCGAAATGCGGCGGAGCCTTTGAAAATAGGGATGCGCAATAAGATTAAAAATAAGTTCATTGGGAGTGCCAATAAAACCATAAATTGGATCGTTGAATATCTTAAGCTTGTTGGTCTGTCCCAATGGTATTGCGTTTTAAACAGTGCCAAAGTTAGGGAATACCTTGAATACCGTTGAAGCCAATCGGTTTCATAGACATGGGGAAAAGGCAAAGTACAATTCCAACCGCTTTCATTTAAACGAGTTACAACTATATGAGCATGATTTCCATTCTTTGGGTCGATGATGAAATTGACCTTTTAAAGCCGCATATCCTTTTTTTAGAAAAGAAAAACTATAACGTGACCACCTGCCAAAGTGGGCAGGAAGCGATAGACGAGATTGGCGAAAATCCGTTCGATATCGTCTTTTTGGATGAAAACATGCCCGGACTCTCCGGTTTGGAAACCCTGACCGAAATCAAAAAAATGGACAACACCCTCCCTGTGGTCATGATCACCAAAAGTGAGGAGGAATATATTATGGACGAGGCCATAGGCAGCAAGATTGCCGATTATCTTATAAAACCGGTAAATCCCAACCAGATATTGCTGTCCCTTAAAAAAAGCTTGGATAATTCCCGTTTGGTGTCCGAACGTACCACGGCCAACTACCAGCAGGAATTCCGTAAGATTGCGATGGACCTTTCTATGGTCAATTCCCATGAGGAATGGGCGGAACTCTATAAAAAATTGATCTATTGGGAATTGCAGTTGGAAGCTATTGAAGACTCTGGGATGTTTGAAATTTTGGAATCGCAAAAAGCGGAAGCCAATACGCAGTTCAGCAAATTTGTGGATAAAAATTATGCCGATTGGTTTCAAGATGAAGACGGCCCTACCCTATCCCATCAATTGTTTCAAAAGAAAGTCGTTCCCGAGTTGGAGGACAACAAAACCCTGTTGGTGGTCATTGACAACCTGCGGTATGACCAATGGTTGGCCTTTGAGGATGTGGTCTCCAACTTCTATAAAAAGAAAACAGAGACGCCCTATTACAGCATACTCCCTACCGCGACCCAATATGCTAGGAACGCTATTTTTTCTGGCCTTACCCCCTTGGAAATGGAAAAAAAGCATCCCAATTGGTGGAAAAACGATACCGATGAGGGGGGTAAAAATTTATTTGAAAAAGAGTTCCTGGGGGCACAATTACAAGGTTTGGGGTTGGATCTAAAATGGGATTACCATAAAATCAGCAGTTTACGACAAGGCCGACAGTTGATGCAGAACTTTAAATCACATAAAGACAACGATCTTACGGTAATCGTTTACAATTTTGTGGATATGCTTTCCCATTCCAAAACGGAAATGGAAGTCATTAAGGAATTGGCAAGTAACGATAAGGCCTACCGCTCCCTTACCTTGAGCTGGTTTAAAAATTCCCCTCTATTGGATATTGTACAACAAGCACAGCAGATGGGCATGAAGCTCATCATTACTACTGATCATGGCACCATCAATGTAAAACAACCCTCTAAGGTCATTGGCGATCGCGACACCAGTTTAAACTTACGCTATAAAACAGGCCGCAGTTTGACCTATGAGGATAAAGAAGTCTTAGCGGCCAAAAATCCGAAAAACATCCATCTACCAAGCATCAATGTCAGTAGCTCCTATATTTTTGCCAAAAACGATCTGTTCTTTGCCTATCCCAACAACTACAACCACTATGTAGGCTACTACCGAAATACCTACCAACACGGAGGTATTTCTCTCGAAGAAATGATTATTCCATTTGTGGTTTTGGAAGCCAAATAGAAAATTTTTATTATTTTTAACAGTCTTGTTTAACTTATTTTTCACGAACAATTGAACAATAAGTGATTAAAAATGAACTATTTAACCGTTTTACGACTTTCGTAGCTATGGAATTACGACTACGAAAAACATAAATTATTGAGTCAGAAAAAATTGTATATCAGGCGGTTATGTTTGCTTTTTATTAAAGGAAAATAGTATATTCGCAGTGCTAGCCCAAATAAATAAAGTTATGTTTAAAACAATTGATCGTTTACTAATCTTCATTAAACACTCCGGCATAAGTGCTAGACAGTTTGATATTTCCATAGGTGCCAGTAATGGATATACCTTACGGATGAAGAAAAACCATGCCTCTGTTGGAAGTGATATGATAGAAAGCATTGTACGCACCTATCCCCAGCTCAACTTGATTTGGTTGATTACCGGGGAAGGCGAAATGCTGAAACCTGGTCATGAGATATTGCACACCGGGAAACTTCCTGCAAGTAAAGAAGCGGAAATCGAAATGATTATTGAGCAAAAGATTCGCAGACAACACGAAGCGCAGTTACAACAACTGCTTAAAGAGGTTACTGAAGAAATCGAAAAGCGAAAGTCGGAAGACTAAGCGCGACAGTAGGAAAACCAAACGGGCCTTTGTAGTGTACAAAGGCCCGTTTCTTTTTTTAGCTTGACGTCCTGCCGAACTTGTTTCGGTATCACATCCACCATTTACAATCCAACCATATTACGCGTGAGACCCTGAAATGAATTCAGGGTGACGGTAAGCGATAAACTGCCTTCCTCGTCATACCGAACTCGTTTCGGTATCCCAGTATATATATCATAAACAGCATCCATTAGGCATCCTTCCTTAACGCCTTTTCCAAACGTTCTTTTAACCCTTGTAAATCTTCCAATTTGCCTTTGGAAGTATTTGATTGGTAGTCCGCCAATTCTTGTTTAGCTTCTTCTAAATCCTGTAACTTTTGGTGGTGTCTCTTTTTTACCACTCTTTCAAGCTTGGAATAGCTCTTTTGGTAGATGGCTTTAAACAAGTAAACGTCCTTGGCGTTTTTAGAGAGCGCTAGAAGAATGATAAGCACTATTCCTAGTAGCGGGAGGGCTTGGATGATTTCGTATACATCGATATCTTCGGAATTGGTAAACAAAATGGTGTGTAATTGATAAATAGTTATTAAAATAGGGCTTAGCAAAGCATATTTCCACCAGTTTTTTTCTAAAAGAAACCATGCGCTTAACACAATGATAAGAATGCTCTTCAGTGAAGATATCCAAAAAAAGTTGCCTACCGTACCAAATCCATTTGAGCTAATGGTAAAACTTCCAATTTCAATAAAATCAGAATTTGGAATAATATAGTGTGAAACAAAGAATAGAAGTGGTTTAAACTTTTTCGTTTTTCATTTTCTTGAATTTTTTCAGAGCTATAACCATGAAAGCTAAATAGTTGAACCCTTTCCAACTCTCGGGGGTTGTGTCGAACCTGTTCAGCAGCGAACGATGGCTGTCCATCCATGCATTGGTCCTTTCCACGGCATATCTTTGGTCATATAGCTCTTGGTCGAAATATTCCTCCCTATCGATATCTCCGTTTCTTTTGTTGTAGCAAATGTTGGCATTGATCTGCTTTTCGTTGCAATAGCCCCTGAACTCTTTGGAATCAAACCCGGCGTCCGCATTTAGGAACAACCCTTTTACCGGTATATCCGCCTCTTCGAGTGTGGCCGTGACCAGCTCGAACTGCACCTCTATGTCGAAAAGGTCGTTGTGGTTGCCCGCCACTGGTTCCGACATGGCCAACGGTACCCCCTGCCTATCGGTCAAATAGAGTGAATTGGTGGTCCTGGCCTTTTTCCTTCCTTGGTAATCAATGGCCGCCCCGCCACGTTTGGCAGGGGTATGGCTGCCGTCAAGGTCTACGCTGGAAAGGTCCAGATCGGACCTATGGGCGTTCAAGATCTTTATCCAACAGTCCTTCCATGTTCCCGAAAGGCACCATTTACGATAATGGTAATAGACCGACTGCCAACAGAGTATCTTGTCGGAGAACAATGCCTTGACCGGGAGAAGACGCCAATGGACTCCGGCCTTGAGCTTGTAGAGTATGGCATTTACTATTTCCACCAAGGGAACCGTCGGTGCAAAACCACGACTAGCTCCCGGAAGATGGGCAACAATCGATTCTTCTATCATATCTTTGTCAAGAATAAAGTACATAAAGGGTTGTTTTGGTTTGACTTATGTTTCGCAACACAAATCTCTGCAACCCTTCCTTTCGATCCAAAAAAAGTTTAAACCACTTCATAGTAAAGATAATAACAGAGATAACTCTAATAAAAAATTTAATTTCATGATAGATTGATGTTTGAAGCGATAAAAACTTGGCCAAACTAAAATCTTTAAACTAAATAATGTAAGGTAAAAAAGTATAGTCATCGATACAGAAACAAAACCCCAGATCTCAATAGAAATAAAATTAAAACCAGCTATTATTCCTTTGAGAAAGTTATTGGTTAACATAAATGAAACTATTAAAACCATATGTTTTATTCTCTCACCTGTATTTAAATAAAACAATGTCAAGTAAATCAATGGTATTAGCAGAAACAGCAAAAACCATATATATCCCTGATCACTTAGAAATCCATGATCATATTCAAATCCAAAAACATAAAATATGCTAACTGTTTCATCACTAAACAACATTGTAGGTTCTAATTTCAGAATATTGTTTGCATTCCTTTATGCCAACATGAATCAAAGCATAGCAGAAATGCTTTTATTTATCTTGAATCAAGCTCTATTTGCCAAAAATTCAAAATATTGAATTTCAGTATTTAACATATAATTGGGGAATGTTGTCTATTCAAAAGGTATCTTTAGCCCATTAAAATTTCGTAAGCTCCGATTAATCTTGTCTTCCCAGATTCAATATTCTTTACTGGCTTCTCTATTTTTAAACAAAGGTATTTCAATACCCAGATAAGGTAACATAAGCGGTATCCATTCATTATTGTATTAACGAATGTTTCAAATCGTACAGAGGATTATGTAAACTTATGCATGGAACTTGAAAATAGGCCGGCAAACAGGGATTTAAAACGATTAGGTGAAAATTATAAAACAAATAATAAATAAAATAGTAAACAATAAACATAAGGTAATGAAAGAAGGAACAGTAAAATTTTTTAATAATGCCAAGGGTTTTGGTTTTATCAAACCCGTAGATTCAGATGAGGATGTCTTTGTTCACCAAAGCGGTCTTATCGATGAGATTCGTGAAAATGACACCGTTAAATTTACGATGGAAAAAGGTGAGAAAGGAATGAACGCGGTAAACGTTGAATTGGTCAAATAAATACCGCTTTTTTATATAGTAAAATGCCATCCCAAAAGGATGGCATTTTGTATTAGGGCCATCGTTTCTTTAAGCAATACCCGACTTCGACTTTTCCAACGTTACGAAGTTCCGCTCATAAAACGGGCTAGTTATTTACCCTATACGTAATATTCCTATTGGTAATGGCCGTCCTCTTGGGAATCACAAAAGTAAAGCGAAGGTTATTCTGTAGTTCGGATACCGCCGTAAATCGAAACACATTACCCCCGATATCCGTACCAGCGTGCGTGGGGGTCTCATCGGTAAAATCGCCATCATTATCCGAGTCCACCAAAAGAAAAGGGCGATCAACTGCGGAAAATGGGGAAACCCCAGCAAGATCTACTTCCATATCCACCGTTCCTACATCCACTGTGTTTCTGGCCAGATTGGTCTCGCTTACCCTCCAAGTACGATTCAGTTGTCTCACATAGGTGGTATTTGTTATTGTAGCCGTGGACAAAGAACCATTATCGTCACCCCAAAACAGGTATTCATTGTCGTCCAAGTCGGAAGGTGAAAATATCTTAATAATCCCGGTACCTTGTGCACTATCGTGAATATTGGAAACATCTACCCTACCTATGCCCGCAACATCAAAATCATAGTCTCCAGCCGCAACATCATCCTCATTATAAACGTCATTGCCGGGTAAAGGCACGTTGAACTTTGCACTTAAGTAGTTGGTGACAATGATACGCTGGGCATCATTTAGTGTGCCATCATAATAGATGACCTCCCCTAACTTCACCGTTTTGGTAACCCCTGTATTTATGGTATTTGCACCTAAAAGATATTTTGCGGTTACGTTCCATGATGTAGTTCCGCTGCCCGATGCTACCAAAACCCCATTGCGGTATTGGTTCCTACCAGAACTTGCTACTTGGGTACTAAAAACATAGGGCGAACTCGAAGACCAACCGCTAGAACCTATGGAGGACCATCCACCCTGATAAGAACTTGTTTTAAAATTGGATGCGCTACCCTCTATGGTCATCCCGGTATTGTATGTAGTCCTATGGTTAAAAACGGGACAGTTGCTACAGAAACTTTGGTCATCCATAACAATGAATATGGTAAACTGACTTGATGGCGATAAGGCACGGTTGTTATAAGCCTGTAAAAAACGGCCACTTTTAAGATCTACGACCGACATGTTGTTCAAACCGGAATGTGAGGCAATAAACCAAGGCTCTTGATTGGCTCCTGCATCCCTGCCTGTGTAACCACTCTTATTGGTCCATCTATCTACTTGGGTGCCGCTTGTGATTAAACCAGATTCCGAGTTTCCTTCCCGCCTACCGTCCGCATCCAAATCCGTGGCGTCCAACCATAATTGTAACTGGTCCGCTCCGTTCGCATAAAAAACACCTCCAGGGCCATCTTGTGACACCACCATTGGGGCAATTAGAAACCATAATACCAAAGCAAGGAAAACCTTCTTGTACATTTATATGTTTTTAGAATCAAATCATAGGCTATAGCGAGTTTTTTGTTATACAGGTTTATTGGTGGGCCCAAAGTAGGTATATGATGGGTAGAAAGAAAAAAAAAGATGTGTACGTATCTAATTTAGTAGTAAAAGTACTACAATATGATGTCTTTTCCTACTGCTCAATTTTATAGTCAATATACACCCTTAATCGAATTTTATCCATAACATATACGCTATAAACAACAAGGCCGTTATATATACTTAACCTTATACAAACCTTATTATGGAAAACCAACAAATTCCAAACCTAAAAGTAGTTAGCCAATTGGATGAACAGACCCGCGTAGCGTTCTACAAAAAAACGTATGCGCATCTAGCCGGGGCAGTGTTACTGTTCGTTTTGGTGGAAACCCTATTTTTTCAAATACCTGCGGTCGTAAATTTTGCACTATCATTGACCGGGGGTATTAGCTGGCTTTTGCTCCTTGGCGGTTTTATGCTCGTAACCAACTATGCAGAAAAATTGGCACTTAATAGTGATAGTGTACAAACGCATTACGCCGGTTTGATTCTTTATGTTGTTGCAGAGGCCTTTATTTTTATTCCGTTAATCTTTATTGCCATGATGGCAGCAGATGGAGGGGCTTTTAACATTCTCTACCAAGCCGCAATAGTAACCCTATCCTTGTTCACCGGGCTTTCAGCCATTGTATTTATGACGAGAAAAGACTTTTCATTTTTAAAATCGGCCCTGACCATCGGTTTTTTTATAGCCCTGGGGCTTATAGTTGCCGGAACCCTTTTCGGCTTTGATTTAGGATTGTGGTTTAGCGTAGGTATGGTGGTTTTGGCTTCAGGTTCCATCTTATATCAAACTTCCAACATGATCCACAAGTATCAAGAGCATCAGCATGTAGCGGCTTCCTTAGGCTTGTTCGCTTCTTTAATGCTATTGTTTTGGTATATTCTGAGCATCCTGTCCAATGATTAAGTATGGAGAAACTTTAGAAAACGGCCCGGTTATAGCAATCGGGCTTTTTTTATGTCTTAATTTTTCTGATGTTTACATTCTGTAATCCTGTTATCGTATTGGAAGAAACAAGAATCAATAAGTTTTTGAGTGAAGCAGGCTACTGTTCCAGACGGGCAGCGGACAAGCTAATAGAACAAGGCCGCGTAACCATTAACGGTGCCGTTCCCCTTATGGGAACAAAAATAAAGCAGGGGGATGTGGTAAAAGTCGATGGTGAACGTATTGGGCCATCCTTAGAAGAAGCCGTCTACCTAGCCTTCAATAAGCCCGTAGGCATTGTTTGTACCACGGATACCCGGGTAGAAAAAGACAATATCGTGGATTACATTGGGTATCCCAAACGGATTTTTCCCGTTGGCCGCTTGGACAAACCTAGCGAAGGCTTGATTTTTATGACCAATGATGGCGATATCGTAAATAAAATCCTAAGGGCAAGGAACAACCACGAAAAGGAATATTTGGTTACCGTCAACAAACCCATCACCACGGATTTTCTTCATAAAATGGCCAATGGTGTCCCAATTTTGGATACCGTTACCCGCAAATGTAAAATAGAACAAACTGGGGACCGGCAGTTTAACATCATACTGACCCAAGGCCTTAACCGCCAGATAAGACGCATGTGTGAATACCTTGGTTACCGGGTTAGAAAGCTTAAACGCATACGTATAATGAACGTTAGCTTGGATGTGCCTGTGGGCAAGTGGCGCCATCTTACCCAAAAGGAACTATTGGAAATACAACAGCTGGTTTCCCGCTCTTCCAAAACATTTGATCAATAGACCAACTGTACAGATTGGTCTATCAATTTCCTATTAATATCCGTCGAAATGCACATTTATGAAGTTAAAGTGCAAAACCTATGAAAAATTCATAAGTATTTTACGCACGATGCTTCTGATATTTGTGAGGTATTAACCCCGTAAATCTATATGCTATGATTTTTTCACAAAAAAACGGATTGACATTTTTACTGTCCCTCTTTGTATGTTTCCTAAGTGTACATGCACAAGAAACAAAGAACGAAACCACAAAACGAATAGACGACTATCTAGAGCTTTTAAAATTGGGCTATTCTGAAGTGGAGATATTTCAGGATCTAGGTAATGTGAACTTTTTAACCGAAAATTACGAGGCTGCCGCATTCTGGTATGACAAATTGTTCGCCATAGTAGGTGCGGAATCCTTACCTGAAAGTTATAAGGAACGCTACGAGCATACTATGGCCAGTTTGAACAACTCCGGAAAAGCCTCTAAATCCGATAAAAACTGGGTAGCACAAATTAAAAAAGATTATCAGCTTGCCAAAGGTCAGTCTACGACCATAGTATCCAACATTGAAGAAGCCTTTGGTGATAGTATGGACAAAACCGGTTTTAACCCTTCCATTGCGGTAACGGGTAACGGTAGGGTCGCCTTTTTTAGCCAGGCCGTCCAGAAAAAGCCATCCTATGGTATCTTTTCAAAAAAGGAAGTCGTCCATGAAATTTATAAAGCGGAACAGGTGAATGGAAAATGGATGAATTTTGAAAAACTGGCCGTATGCCCAAGCCAATATTCCGCAAAGCACCCAACCGTATCAGTTGACGGAAAAAGGTTGTTCTTTGCCTCTAACATGCCCGGTTCTTACGGTCGTTACGATATTTATGTCTCAGAAATAAAACGCGACGGTAGTTTAGGAATTGCCAAGAACTTGGGTCCAAAAGTAAACACCAAAAAAGATGACCTCTACCCTAGCCTTGCAGAAGGCGGCCTGCTGCTCTTTGCGTCCAACGGGAGAAAAGGATATGGCGGTCTAGATCTCTTTGCCGTGCAGGTAAGCAATAATAAAATCAGTAAATCCATCAATCTAGGGAACAAAATCAATAGTGCCCATGATGATTATTCACTGGCCCTAATGCCGGAACAAGGTATGGGTTATGTCATGTCCAACAGGGGCAAACGCAATGTCATAGGTCAATATGCCGTTACCTACGCCGCTAAAGACAATGATTGGCAGCTTGAAAAAGATGAAGATCAATTGATGAAAGCCCTAATGGATGAAGAGGAAACGGGCTATTCCGCAACCTTGTTCGACAATTAAGCACCGTGCGTTGTCCATTACCGCTATACCCTAGCGGATTAGAATACCATTTTACCCCATAAACCCCAAAGAAATGAATATTAATATACGTAACCCCCGCAAATTATGCCTGTTACTGCCCCTACTCCTACTGGGTTTAGGCACTACCCATGATGCAATAGCGCAAGAAGAAGTACGTCAGTTTAACCTTAAAAGTCCTTTTCACAACCAGTTGTTTTTCAATCGTTTTTTGATCAATCCAACCTATTCCTTGGTACGTGAGAACAAGTCATACCTTAATGTTCTAATGCGCAACCAGCATTCTGCCTTTGAGGACAACAACCAGAATTACTTTCTAGGTTTTAGCAATAAATTGGATGAAAATACGGCCCTAGGTTTAGGGGTTTACGGACGTTGGTCCGGGGTGGTACAAGAGTTTGGGTTCAATGCCAACTACGCAACTGCCGTACAACTAGGGGAGAAAAGTGCCCTTGCTTTTGGGGCCAACGTAAGTTATTTGAGCCAAGGCCTGGATAGAAGTAGGATCGTAGTGAACACCAATGATCCTTTGCTAGAAAATGCAAGAAAGGAAAACAAGATTGCCATTGAACCTGGCTTGAATCTATCCCTAGGCAACTTTGACTTTGGGGTGCATTTTAAGGAATTGGTTGCCTACAACCAGACTACTGATGAGATGATAACCAATTTCAATACCGATGCCTTGAACGCTACAGTGCAGTATTCGCATAAGTTCAAACATGCCGCTGGTATTTTTCAAGATGCCCGTGTAATGCCCTTGGTTCAGGTAGGTAAAAATAGGGAGAATGAAATGGCCTATACCGGTTCCATATTGCTGGATTTGCCTAAAGTAGGTTGGTTACAAACAACGTATGACGCTACCTATGGTTTTTCTTCCGGAATTGGTTTTAACCTGAACAAAAAATTGTCATTGGGCTACTTAATGGAGAAAAACACCACCCAAAGTGGGGATAACTTGGGGTGGAACCACGAACTTTCGTTGGGGTATTCCTTTAATGATGGACTACGGGGCCTTGGGGTCGATGTAAATATTGCAAGTTCAGATGATGCACGTGTGGACCAAATAGTACGGAATTACGAAGAGCAAATTTTAAACCTTAGGGAGCAAATGAAGGAAGAGCAACAACTGTTGCCCAAGGATGAAGGTTCGTTGGCTTACCAAAACAGGCTGGTCTTAGATGAGCTTATCCTAAGACAGGATTCCATAGAACGGGCAAGGGACAGAATGTTCGAAAGACGTTTTGAGACCATGGTACGCCTGTTACGCCATGAGATAAAACAAGAAAAACCCGTAGTCCCCAAAGAGAAGATACGAAGGGGATATAGTGAAACGGGAGTTGCTGCCAACACTAAAAAAACGGACAACAGAAGAAATTTTAAGGAGAACATCTTTGATGATGCACCTATAAAAGCAAAAAATCGGTCAGATGTCATAGGGGTTAAATCTGGTTATTATATGATTGCCAATGTTTTTAAGAACAAAAACTATCTAAAAACGTTCATAAAACACTTGGGGGAAAAGGGGTTGGAAGCCAAGCAATTTTATAATAAGGAGAATGGGTTATTTTACGTCTATCTGGCCGATTTTAATTCTAAGAGTGATGCGCAAATGGCATATGTAAGTGATTTGGAAGGAGCTTATGAAGAGGATAAATGGATTATGGAAGTCTATAATCCCGTAGCTACAGCAGACATTACCTTTGAATAATTTGAATAAGTACATACCAAAAGCTTACGGAAATCGGGGTTGATTTTTGGGGTCATTCATGTAATGAACCGAATGCTTTTGACAAGGGATTGATCTTAAAAAATCAATCCCTTTTGTAGTTATTTAGTGGCGTATCTTCAAAAAACCCTTCCATTTGACGAAAATACCTACAATAATTTTTGATGTTTTACGAAAAAATCTATATTGCTTACTTAAGAAATAACCCAAATTATTTTTTAATCTTAAACCCCGATTTATGAAATCCTACTACACTACTCACAAAAAGAAATGCAAACCCAAAGAACTACTATTGATTACTTCACTTTTTGGTTAGCGTTTTTGTAAACATCACATTTTATGGATAAGGAAGCATGCTATTGGAATGGTATGTTACTCCCTATACACTCTAGTTAAGGAATCCTTCTGACTTAGACATCGTATTTATATAATGTATTAAAAACTAATGCATTGTATTTAAATAACCAATGTTCTAATTTAAGATACCTATGGCTAATCATTGCTGAAATTTTAACCCCAAGTATAACCCCAAATCTTATGAACATGTTACACTCAAAACTGAATATTGTCGTCATTGACGGTATTCCACAAATGCATCAAACGTATCAAACGTACTTTTCCCATAGTAGGGATTACGAACTAAGGGCTTGCTATCTTTCCTTTCATGAGGCCATGAACAATTTTTCAAAGGATAAACCGAAAATTGTAATTTCAGAAACCTCGTTACAAGGAATCTCCGGCATTGACGGAATTGAACGTATAAAAAGAAAATCCCCTGACGTAAAGATCATTATGGTCAGTAATGTGACCAAGTTCCATACCATAAAAAAAGCCTTTAAGAAAGGGGCCAATGGGTATTTGACAAAGCCAGTGTCCAAACTGCGAATACTGCAGGCGCTTTCATCCGTTCAACAAGATGGTGCCGCACTTAGCCATGATGTTGCCCAAAAGGTGGTTTCCATGTTTAAAAAGACAACCTATGAATCCCTTTCTAAACGGGAAAACGAAATTGTAGAATACTTAGGCCAAGGTGCCACCTATAAAAGTATTGCCGAACGTCTTTTTGTGACCCCAAGTACGGTTAACTTCCACATCCAGAATATTTACCTAAAATTGAATGTGAACAACAAATCCGAAGCCTTGGAAAAACTGCGGATGCTTCAAGCATCCTAAAATGGGAAAACTACTGCTATGCCAAAAACCCGCAGCTTTCGTTGCGGGTTTTCTATCGTTTTTCAATACAAAAGAATTGAATTTTCTAATTCTCAAATGCAACAGTTGCTTTGAACGCTTCTTTACTTCGTTTCCCAGATGGGTATTCAAAAGTCCAGCATTCTTCAAGAACGGAACAGTAGTTCACCTTAATGCTTATTTTACCGTTCATCAGTTCCAAAATCTCCCTAGTTTCATCCGTCCAAGGCAAATACAACAGTTCCCGTTGCTCACCTACTTTAACAACCGTATTGCTCAATTGGTTTACCCTAATCTTGTCGTAACCCAACGTATTATCGGGTTTTATGGCATCTAACAAGGCTACATATTTGGTGACCGGTTCCCCTTGAAATTCCACCAATACTGAGGAAATTAAGGCAGGCCCCGTACCATTATTAAAAGCATTGATTCTAAAACCATCGGAGCTGTACCCTTCATTTATGGAAAAATACGGCCAGACCGTGGCTTTCTGTTGCGCCTTTAAAAGATTGGCTTCATAAATGGACACTACCAAGGCCATGACGCTAATAATCAATGCAGCGGCCGTTCCTATACTTTGAAAGAGTTCTCTGTTTACCTTGTTTTTCAATACGTATTTTGGCCTAAAATAATTAAAAAACCCGCAACTTTCGCTGCGGGTCATTTATTAAGCTGTATCGCTATCTATTTTTACTTTACTTCTTCAAAGTCTACATCTTCTACATTGTCACCTTCTGGTGCACCCGCTGTATCGCCTCCAGCGGCACCTTGGCTTGGGTCTCCTCCAGCCTGTTGGGCTTCCGCCTGGGCTTTGTACATTTCTTCAGAGGCTACTTTCCACGCTTCGTTTATTTTGTCCAAAGCAGGTGTAATCACCGCCAAATCTTTGGTTTCATATGCCTTTTTTAACTCTTCCAAAGCTTCTTCAATAGGCTTTTTCTTGTCATCGGACAGTTTATCCCCAAACTCCTTCAACTGCTTTTCGGTCTGGAAAATCATTCCGTCCGCCTCATTTAGCTTATCCGCAGTTTCCTTAGCCTGCTTATCCGCTTCAGCATTGGCTTCGGCTTCTGCTTTCATTTTTTGAATTTCTTCATCGGTAAGTCCAGAAGAAGCTTCAATACGGATGTCCTGCGTTTTATTGGTAGCTTTGTCCGTTGCGGAAACCTTGATAATTCCGTTAGCATCAATATCAAAGGTCACTTCAATTTGCGGTGTTCCCCTTGGTGCAGGTGGAATACCATCCAAATGGAACCTTCCAATAGTCTTATTATCCGCCGCCATAGGACGCTCCCCTTGCAATACATGGATTTCAACCGAAGGCTGATTGTCCGCCGCAGTTGAGAACACTTGCGATTTTTTGGTTGGGATCGTGGTATTGGATTCTATCAATTTGGTAGAAACGCCTCCCATAGTTTCAATACCTAAGGAAAGTGGCGTAACATCCAATAAGAGTACATCTTTCACATCACCCGTCAACACACCTCCTTGAATACCGGCACCAACAGCTACAACTTCATCTGGATTCACCCCTTTTGAAGGTTTCTTACCAAAGAATTTTTCAACAGCTTCCTGCACGGCAGGGATACGTGTGGAACCACCTACCAAAATAATTTCGTCAATATCACTCTTGGAGAGACCTGCTGCTTTCAATGCGGTTTCACAAGGCTCGATCGTTCTTTTTACCAAATCGGCAATCAATTGCTCAAACTTGGAACGGGTCAAGGTACGTACCAAGTGTTTTGGTCCGGACGCCGTTGCCGTTACATAAGGCAAATTGATTTCCGTCTGTGCGGATGAAGAAAGCTCAATTTTGGCTTTTTCGGCAGCTTCTCGTAAGCGTTGCAATGCCATAGCATCTTCACGCAAATCCATACTCTCATCATTTTTAAACTCTTCTGCCAACCAATCGATAATCTTTTGGTCCACATCGTCACCACCAAGGTGGGTGTCACCATCCGTAGACAATACTTCAAAAACACCATCACCAAGTTCTAAGATAGACACATCATGGGTACCACCACCAAAGTCAAATACCACGATTTTCTGGTCAGAATCCTTCTTGTCCAAACCATAGGCCAAAGAGGCCGCTGTTGGCTCGTTGATAATTCGCTCTACGGTAAGGCCAGCTATTTCACCTGCCTCTTTGGTAGCCTGTCGTTGCGAATCATTAAAATAAGCAGGAACGGTAATTACGGCCCTACTTACATCTTGACCTAGATAGTCCTCGGCCGTTTTCTTCATTTTCTGAAGAATCATGGCAGATAGTTCTTGAGGCGAATACATACGCCCGTCGATATCTACCCTAGGGGTATCGTTATCCCCTTTGACTACCTTATAAGGCACCCTTTTTACTTCTTTGGAAGATTCTGAGAACTTGTTTCCCATGAATCTTTTGATAGAATAAATGGTTTTATGTGGATTGGTTACCGCCTGTCTTTTTGCAGGGTCGCCAACCTTAATTTCACCGCCTTCTACAAAAGCAATGACAGAAGGTGTCGTTCTTTTTCCTTCGGCATTTGGAATAACCACTGGTTCGTTACCTTCCATAACGGAAACGCAAGAGTTGGTAGTCCCTAAATCAATTCCAATTATTTTACTCATGTCTATATTGTTAAGCTTTAAGTATTCTTTTTTACGCTAACAAACAGGACAATCATTATGCCATGACAAAAAAACTGACATGATGTCATTTTCTGTAATTATAAGACCCTTCTTATCTTCTAGTTTTGGCAAAAAACCTTCACTTATCCGCCAATTGCGACATTGGAAATAGTGTCCAATGCAGCACTAACCTTTTCCAAAACGGTACTCGCGGCTTCCCCAAGTTGATGTCTTTCCCTTAGATAATAGGGGTCGTTATAAATAACCTTTACTGTTTGGCCCTCTTCTACGACCAACATTTTTTGTGGTAGGTCAATCCCCGTAGTCTGGTTTTCTTTCATAAGAACAGTTCCCAACTTTGGGTTTCCAAACATCAGAATTCTGGTTTTAGGAAGTACCAATCCCACTTTTTCGGCATTTGCGCTATGATCCAATTCCAAAAGAAGTTTAAGGTTGGGGTTTTCATCAATTACTTTTTTAAGGGTATTGTACGTATCCACAAAGCTTTGGGTACTTGTTTTTGCTATAAGTCCGTTTGTTGTCATTGCTTTTTGTTTAATTGTTTTGAAATGGTCGAAAAGGGAACCCATACCTTGCGTTATTGTCTCGTTTCTTTTCTAACTATTCCTATGATATCAATTACCTTTATCCAAAAATAATTTGTTTCCCAAATGGAGTGTATTAGTGTTTTTGATATGCTTAAAATAGGTGTCGGTCCTTCTAGCTCCCATACCTTGGGCCCTTGGCGGGCGGCAGAAAGGTGGCTCACAGAACTGAACGAACAAAAACAACTGCAAGAGGTTGTGAAAGTGTCCGTAAAACTATATGGTTCCCTATCATTAACGGGAAAAGGCCATGCTACCGATGTAGCTGTAGTTTTAGGCCTTTTGGGAAAAGACCCGGTGACCATACCCGTTGATGAAATCCCTGGATTGTTAGAAACCGTAAAAACGGAGAAGAAATTACTTTTGGGAGGGTTAAAAGAGATTCCATTCGATTTTCAACCGGATATCCAATTCTTGCGGGAGTTCCTTCCCTTCCATGCCAACGGCATTAGGTTTGAAGCAGAGTTAAGCGATACTTCATCAATCATGGAAACCTACTACTCCATTGGTGGTGGCTTTGTGGTAAAGGAAAGCTTGGAGAATGCCCAAGAAAACAAGGGTATTTTTAAATCGTTTCCCTTTCCCATAGAAACGGGTGCGGATTTACTGGCATTCTGTGCTTCGGAAAATAAGTCCATTTCCGCAATTGTATTAGAAAACGAACGGGCATTACGTACAGATACTGAAATTAATACCGACCTCAAGCGCATTTGGGATACGATGTTGGAATGTATCTATACCGGTTGCCATACCCAAGGAATCCTTCCCGGGGGGTTGCAGGTCAAACGCAGGGCCTATGACATGCACCAAAAGCTAAAGGGAACACTCCCCTATTCCAATCCTGTAGAATGGTTGAACACCATACGGGAGACGGAGGTCCGGTTTCGCCAGATTATCAAATGGGTAAGTTGTTTTGCCTTGAGCGTCAATGAAGTGAATGCGGCCTTGGGTCGCGTGGTCACCGCACCTACCAACGGAAGTGCCGGGGTCATTCCCGCAGTTTTGATGTATTATTTAGTCATTGAAAACCATGACGGTAATTTTGAGGATATTAAAAAATTCCTGTTGGTTGCCGGGGAAATAGGCAGCATTTTTAAGAAAGGAGCCACCATTTCTGCGGCCATGGGTGGTTGCCAGGCGGAAATTGGCGTTTCATCGGCAATGGCGGCAGGGGCATTGACCGAACTTATGGGCGGAACCCCGGAACAGGTGTTGTGCGCTGCGGAAATCGCTATGGAACACCATTTAGGCTTAACCTGTGATCCCATTGGCGGCCTAGTACAAGTACCCTGTATAGAGCGCAATGCCATGGGGGCCATCAAAGCCATAAATGCTGCGGAATTGGCTATGGATACGGATCCAGCCACCACCAAGGTCCCTTTGGACAAGGTGGTAAACACCATGTGGGAAACAGCGAAGGATATGAACAGTAAGTATAAAGAAACCTCCGAAGGTGGTCTTGCCGTAGGCGTATTTTTAAGTGATTGTTAATTTATAGACCGATGAAGAAAAGCATATGGATTTCGGGAACCTCCAGTGGGGTCGGTTTTGAAAGTGCCCTATTATTTGCAAAACGGATTTAAGGCATACGCTAGCATGCGAAATCTAAAAAAGTCCGAAGCATTGCCAAAGGAACTGGCATCCCATAATCTGGACATTGAGATTCTTGCATTGGATGTGACCTCCCATACGTATACGGACTTCTGACTGGGCAGAGAATATGTGTGCGCTTAAAACGGACCTAGATCCAGATGGCACAAAATTGGTTCAAAAAACCAGGGATTACTTTCTTTAACCCTTAATCCAAACAACCGGCCCTCCCGCGGGTATCAATGAGGTAAATGATTTTCCAATCGCCATCAAAATTGACCAATTGAAAGGAGTTGATACCACAATGGCTAAATTCCTTGTTCAACCAAAACTCATAGCCAACCCAAGCATTGGCCATGGTCCTATCGACCTGTATGGACCAGGAGGTGAGTTTTTCTTGAAAGGCAACACTGTCCGGGATACTGGTAATGGAAGTGATGAGTTTTTCAATTTTTTCGGTTCTAAAAAGTGTCTTTCCCGCTTTGTTCCTTCCGGTAGTCTGCAAGACTACCTCGTCGGCCAACACACTTTTCATTGCGGTAGAATCTTGTTTGTGGAATCCATCAAAGAAAGTTTCTATTACTTTTCTAACAGCTTCCTTATCGGTATCCTGGGCCTTAACACTAAGAAGGACACCTAAAAAGACGAGGGTGAGCAGCATTTTTTTCATGATTGATCTCGTTTTTGAATTTATGGTAACAATAATAAGAAATAGAATCTTGCTTTAGCGGTAATGGCAAAAACTACTTACATTTAGACCTTAAATTTATAAAGCATGTCCGTAGCAAAAAAAGAATACAAGCGTATTACCGTGAAATCTTTAATAGAAATGAAGCAAAATGGGGAGAAAATCTCCATGCTTACGTCCTATGATTATTCTATGGCCAAGATTGTTGATGCTGCTAAGGTCGATGTTATTTTGGTGGGTGACTCTGCCAGTAACGTTATCGCCGGACATGAAACCACATTACCCATCACCTTAGATCAGATGATCTATCATGCAAGTGCCGTAGTTAGGGCTGCAAAGCGTGCTTTGGTGGTGGTGGACATTCCCTTTGGAAGTTATCAAAGTGATTCCAAAGAGGCCCTTCGCTCCGCTATTAGAATCATGAAAGAAAGTGGCGCACATGCCGTAAAGGTCGAAGGTGGGGAAGAAATTCAAGAATCCGTAAAACGCATCATAGGTGCCGGGATACCTGTCATGGGGCATTTAGGGCTCACACCGCAATCCATCTACAAATTTGGCACCTATACGGTTCGCGCAAAGGAAGAAGCCGAGGCCAAGCAGTTGATTTCGGATGCAAAGCTATTGGAAAAACTAGGTTGTTTTGGGCTGGTCCTAGAAAAAATACCTGCCACACTAGCAAAAAAAGTCGCGGAAAGTGTTGCCATACCCGTCATAGGTATTGGTGCGGGAAATGGCGTGGACGGCCAAGTGCTTGTAGTGCATGACGTATTGGGCATGACCCACGAATTCAACCCAAGGTTTCTACGAAGGTATATGAACCTTTACGAGGAAATGAGTACTGCCATATCGCAATATGTTTCCGATGTAAAGACTAGGGATTTTCCCAACGAGGACGAACAATATTAAACGCTTCTTATGAAAAGGACCTTAGGTCTTCTTCTTTGCTTATGTAGCTTGTACCCGATTTTTCCGAACTCTGGGGATAATACGTTAGCTGCTTTTTCACCTAAGCCTATTAAAATCCTATTTGTGGGTAATAGTCTTACCTATACCAACCAACTGCCCTTATTGGTAGAAAAAGAGGCCAAAGAACATGGCCTTATCGTCCATACAAGTTTGGTTGCCTACCCCAATTATGCCATAGAAGACCACTGGAACGATGGCAAGGTGCGCCAACTGCTGGAAAAAGAACGATACGATTTTTTGATTTTACAGCAAGGACCTTCCTCCTTGGCCGAAGGCAGGCAGATGTTGCTGGATTACGGCGCCAAATTCAAATCGGTATGCGAAGCACAGCAAACCCAACTGGTATTTTACATGGTATGGCCTTCCCTTAGGTATTATCAATCTTTTGATAAGGTTATTCAAAATTATACGAACGCCGCACAAAGTACTGATGCTTTGCTATGCCCGGTAGGTTCCGTTTGGAAAGCCTATATTGAGCAAACAAAGGACAGATCGTACTACGGTCCGGATGGTTTTCATCCTTCCGAAAAAGGAAGTACGGTTGCCGCCCAAGTAATCGTTAAAACACTTTTCCCAGAAATTACTGCTAATGAGCGCCCTTAGGTCTACCCCAGAAAATTTGTTGGTTATATTCGAGGATAACCATTTGATCGTGGTAGGCAAACGCCCCGGGGATATCGTACAGGGCGATAAAACGGGTGATACGCCATTAAGTGAGGTGGTCAAGAGCTATATTAAAACCAAATACAACAAACCGGGAAATGTATTTCTTGGGGTGGTCCATCGGTTGGATAGGCCAACATCGGGTTGTTTGGTTTTTGCCAAGACCTCCAAAGCCCTTACCCGTCTAAACAAATTATTCGCTTCCGGAAAGACAAAAAAAACCTATTGGGCGGTTGTGCAGAAAAAAGAGCTTGATAAAAAAGCGACCCTTACCCATTGGTTGGTGCGCAACCCAAAGCAAAACAAGTCCTATGCACATCCAAAAGAGGTCCCCAACAGTAAAAAGGCCCTCTTGGATTATGAGGTCATTGCTGCTCTGGACAACTATCTTTTACTCCAAATCGATTTGAAAACCGGGCGTCACCATCAAATTAGGGCGCAACTGGCCGCCATAGGTTGTGCTATAAAAGGGGACCTAAAATATGGGGCTTCACGAAGCAATCCCAACGGCAGTATTCATTTACATGCACGAACCTTGGGCTTTGAACATCCCGTAAAACAGGAAGCATTGGAGTTCACCGCTCCTCCACCCGATGACCCGGTCTGGAACGCATGTTCCTGATTTTTCCTATTTTTAGACAAACACGCTTCCATGAAAAAATTTGTTGCCTTCGCCGCGCTCACCCTATTGCTCTCCTGTAGCAGCTACAATTCCATTGATAGTTTTTACGAAGCACACAAAAATGACAACCAAGTTACCGCGGTTCGTGTTCCAAGATTTATGTTCTCTTTGATAGGAAATATATCGCCGGAACTTAAAAGTATGATAGGCACTACCAAAGACTTACGGTACATGCAATTCCCAAGTGCTACATCTTCACAAACGCAATTTTTAAACAACCAGATGAATAGTTTTACCGGAGGCTCTTTTATAGAGGTCTTTAGAAAGAACGATGAACTCAAAAGGAATGTGGTGGCAGTGCGGGAAAAACGGGATGTGGTAAAGGAAATTATGATCTACAACAATAACAACGTATCTGGCTCCTTCCTCTATTTTAGTGGAAATTTTGACCCCTCAAAAGTGAGGGAAATGGCCAAAAACAACAGTTTTGAAAAACTAAGCACGGATTTCCTATCACAAATGAATGCCAGTACGCCAGGGATCAACAACTAAGCATCTTCCCTTTTCTATCTGGTAATGGCATTTGCTTTTTCTTTGATGATCAAGGCCACCGGTTTGTTTTGCAGATGGCTCTCCAACCAAGACAGAATATCCAAATACAAGAATGACCGTTTTTCATAAGGGTGATGCTCATACTTCTTCAGCTCGGTATACAGCTTTTGGAATTCATTCTTAAGGTCGCTTGGGTAAATATCCCCAAGGCTTCTTAAAAACTTGATCATCTCTTTTTGAACGGACTGTAAATCGTTCATCTTTAATAAAAACTTGTACGTACTCTTTAGTTGTACTTCCAAGTGGTAGTCCATACCGGCTTCGTAATGGGTTACCAAGCTCAGCACCCGCGCAAAGCACATGAGATCCTCACGCATCTTCAGGTTTTTGTTGGAAATAATGCGTTTGAGGTAAACGATACAGTTTTTATGATCCCCAACCCCAAAATACAAACACGCTATCTTATAGTACAATAGCATGATGTGATGTTCATCTATACGGTCCCTATGTTTTTTAATACCATATTCTATGATGTTCACCAAGTAAAGCCCTTTTTCAAAGGTTCCCTCTAAAAAGTGAAGGCTAAGGCGATTGGAATTTACATATAAGAAAGCCAAAGAAGCAATATTGTCATTCTTTATAAAGTCCTTTTGCTCAACAATACTTTCAAGTCGTTCTAAGGTTTCCTTAAACTGGGAACGGTATTTTACGTAAAATAGGGATTCCAAAAGGTAGTGGTTCCCCTTTAAAAAGAATACGGGATTCAATTGGATCATCTCCTTGTTTTCGTAGAAAAGATTTACCCATTTACTAGCGTATTTATAGGAGTTCAAAAAATCCTGTATCAAAAGATTGTACCATAAATGTGCTTTGTACAACCATAATTTCTCCCGGAAACCCAAATCTTCCAGTTTGTACTTCGGGAGTTTGGTTTCAAAATAATCGGTAACCTCGCGCAGGTCTTCATCATTCCGAACATAGCCCACCTTTAGCATCATGCCGTACAATTGTATGGATAAATTGGACAACTTGCTGGTCATCACATTATCCTCGGAAAGGGATTTTGCCTGGGTCACCAACTCGTCCGCCCTATGGGGAATACTGCGTGTAATATATTGTGTTTCAATGACCTTCTCCAATTCTACAATCTCATAGGCCACGTTTTTCTCTTGGTGTTCAATGGCTACGTTTTTGGCCTTGTCCAATAACTTTAACGCTTGCTTGTAAAGCCCTTTTTGGTAAAGGATGGTGGCAAAGTCCAGTTGTTCCCGTATTTGCACCCGTATATTTTGGTTGACGGGATTCAACCTAAGGCTCACCAAGATTTGTTTGTACAGATGTGCTTTTAGGTTGGACAATTGCGATTTTTTAACAATGCCATTATCCAAAATTTGCTGTTCGCTGTAAAGCTTCATCTTATCCAAAAGATTGAACAAAGCCAAAAATTTTGCGTCCGCATTGACACCCAATCTTCCAACGTAAAGCTTAAATTGTCGCTTTTCAGATTTTGAGAGCGACTTTACCAGTACAAAAAGCGTGTCTTTTTGGTTATTTGTCATCGTAAAAAATACTATTTAAACAGCTGTAAAACAGTGTTTTAGATATACTAAAAAACCCTTCAACATTGTAATGCCGATTTGCGGTTACAAGTTCTTGGTAATTGGATATATATATTCGTAAGTGAACCTATAATTATCCTAAAATAATGAGTAAAGATAAGGTACAAATATTTGACACAACGCTAAGGGATGGCGAGCAGGTTCCCGGTTGTAAATTGGATACGGAACAGAAACTTGTTATTGCGGAACGATTAGAGGCCTTGGGCGTTGATGTTATAGAAGCTGGATTTCCGATATCCAGTCCCGGGGATTTTAATTCTGTAGTTGAAATTTCCAAATTGATAAAAAACGCCACCGTCTGTGGATTGTCCCGGGCCGTTGAAAAGGATATTACCGTAGCGGCAGATGCCATCAAAGGAGCTATCAGACCCAGAATACATACGGGAATAGGCACTTCGGAATCACACATCAAGCATAAATTCAACACGACACCAGATAAAATAATTGAACGTGCGGTCGCCGCCGTAAAACACGCCAAAAGTTTTGTTGAGGATGTAGAATTCTACGCGGAGGATGCCGGAAGAACGGACAACGAATATTTGGCCAGGGTATGCGAAGCGGTCATTAAAGCTGGAGCAACGGTCCTTAACATCCCGGATACAACAGGTTATTGTTTGCCGGAAGAATATGGGGCTAAAATCAAGTACCTTAAGGAAAACGTTAGGGGTATGGAAAAGGCTATTTTGTCCTGTCATTGCCATAACGATTTAGGTTTGGCAACCGCCAATTCCATAGCTGGGGCCATGAACGGCGCCAGACAGATAGAATGTACTATAAATGGGATTGGGGAACGAGCAGGAAACACCTCTTTGGAAGAAGTGGTCATGGTATTACGCCAACATCCCTATTTAAATATAGACACTGACATCAACAGTCAATTGTTATATAGTACCAGTCAAATGGTGTCCCAAAAAATGGGGATGCCGGTACAGCCCAATAAGGCGATTGTGGGTACCAACGCCTTTGCCCATAGCTCTGGAATTCATCAAGATGGGGTTATCAAAAGGAGGGATACGTATGAGATTATGGACCCAAAAGAAGTTGGCGTAGACCAATCTTCCATTATCCTTACCGCACGCAGCGGCCGTGCCGCTTTGGCGTATAGGGCTAAAAATGTGGGCTATGAATTAACTAAAGTGCAATTGGACGTTGTTTACGATAATTTCTTAAAATATGCCGATCGCAAGAAAGAGATTGTGGATGAGGACATCCATGAGATTGTAGAAACCAGCAGTATCAATATGGCAAGCTTGGCATAATACTTTTGCCAAGCGTCCCAAACCGCATTTCGTATGAATCTTAAAATTGCCCTACTGCCCGGTGATGGTATTGGTCCTGAAGTCATCGACCAGACCGTGAAATGTTTACGAGCGATTGAAGAGGTTTTTGGACATCATTTTCTTTTTAAGGAAGCTGCCGTAGGTGCTATGGCCATTGACAAAACCGGAAAACCCTTACCCGAGGAAACCCTAAAAATTTGTTCCGAAGCCGATGCCATTTTAGTAGGGGCCCTAGAAAACCCCAAACAGTACGGCTATCAAAATATGGGAATGCGACCAGAACTGGGAATGCTTCAATTACGAAAGTCCCTAGATCTTTATGCCAATATACGACCCGTAAAGGTATTCGATTCCTTAATTGCCAATTCCCCGCTTAAAAAAGAGATTATTGCCAATACCGATTTAATCATCTATCGGGAACTTCAAGGTGGTGTATATACCGGTAAGAAACAACTCAATGAAAAAGGGACCATAGCTTCCGATCTTTGTGAATATTCTGAAAGGGAAATCAGTAGAATTACCCATTTGGCCTTTAAAGCCGCTAAAAATCGAAAGAAAAAAGTAACGCTTGTAGATAAGGCCAATGTTATGGAATCTTCCAAACTTTGGAGAAAGGTGGTAGCTAAAATTGGGGAAAGCTATACCGATGTTACACTGGATTTTATGTTTGCGGACCAAGCCGCAATGCAGTTGGTACTTAATCCTGGACAATTTGACATTATTTTGACAGAAAATATGTTTGGTGATATCTTGGCCGACGAAGCTAGCGTACTAGGCGGGTCCATGGGCTTGGTGGCCAGTGCATCCTTAGGTGAAAAAAATGCACTGTTCGAACCCTTGCATGGAGGCCTCCCACAAGAAAAAGGGAATAATACGGCCAACCCGGTAGCTTCCATTTTATCTTCCGCTATGCTGTTGGAGCACTTTAAGTTATTTGAAGAGGCCATGGCCATACGGGAAGCTGTCAATAAAGCGTTGGCAAAGGATATCGTTACGCCCGATCTTAAGGCAAACTCCAAGTACGGAACATCCCATGTTGGGGATTTCATTGCCGATACCATATCCAACTATGACGATGACGATTTTAATATGAACGATGAAAACATTGGGCTGGGAAAATCGACCATAATTTAATTACTCTGCCAACAGTTTTTTTATCGTTTCATCAAATTCTTCCTTAAACGCTACATATTTATCCCCGGTTGCAGGACCGTTAAAGCCAGTATGGATTTTATGTACTTCCCCTTTTTTATCCAAATAAATAGTGGTGGGATACGAAAGTACGTGATTCAGCATCGGCAATTTTTCGTTGGCTTTGTTCTTGTCCGAAGTTCCAATTTGTGCCAAAAGTATGGGGTACGAGACCCCAATGCGGTCTTTTAAACGCCGTATTCCGTTAAAAGCCTTCTCTTCTGTCTTCGCATATTCAAAGGCCAATCCCACAAACTGTACATCCTTATGGGCATTGTTTTTTACATATTCCATATAGAACTTGGTTTCATCCAAACAATTGGGGCACCAAGTCCCCATAACTTGCACCAGGACCACTTTATCCTTAAACATGGGATCTTGAAGACTAATAACCTCCCCTTTTTCGTTTGGAAACGAAAAATCAAAACGGTCGTACCCTTCCTTTAAAAAGGTCAACTCATCCGCACTAGGGAGTTCAAAAGTTTCGTCACGCACCGCCTTGAATTTTTCTACCGAGTGGTTGCCAGAATAAAAAGTGCCTTCCAATATACTATCATTTGCTTTTGCCGTAAACAGAAAGACATGGGCCCCATCAAAAGTGGAAAGCTTCAAGGTATTTCCATCAACTACCCCTTCCAAATAGCGGTAATCCCCAGTAGTGGTTCGGAAGGTTCCGGTAACGATACCTTCATCTTGATAAAAAATACCTTTTGCGGGATATGCCGCTTCCTTGTCATAATCAAAATCTACTTTCCAAATCCCTGATAGGTCTACCGTAGGTTCGGCATTCGTCTTGAATCTTGGGCTATTTCCAAAAACCGCATGAAAGGGTACTACCCTATCCAAACTCTCTTTTATAAAAGCCCCACGTATTTCGGTTTCGGAATAGGTGCCCGCTATATACCCTTCAAAAACGGGCATGCGAACGGTAATAGAATCGTTATTAAGCACTATTTCATCAACCATGACCCGCTCATCGGCATTCTTAAGGGTCATTGCTAAAGTACCATCCTCATTTTTGGATAAATCAAAATCAAATGGCAATTCCTCGGTATCGGATACTTGCATGGTAGCCAGCCATTTTCCTATTTTTGGTTCCGCTGTAACTTTGTCCGTACAAGAACAGAAGCCTACGAGCACCAACGCTACACCTAGCAGGTATATCATTTTTCTTATTCGTATTCTTTCCATCATGGGTCTAAGGTACTTGTTTTTTTTGATTGCTATTTTGATGGCTTTTCAAATTGAATGTCATGGGGCAATGTTATATATTTGCTCCCTTTAAACACGGTCAATGAAGATATCGTACAACTGGTTAAAGCAATTTTTGCAACTGGATTGGGAAGCCCAAAGAACAGGGGAACTGCTAACGGATTTAGGTCTTGAAATCGAAGGGATTGAAGACTATGAGTCCGTAAAAGGAGGGCTCCAGGGTATTGTGGTGGGCAAAGTGCTTAGCTGTGAAAAGCATCCCAATGCAGACCGTTTAAAAGTGACCACAGTGGATATTGGTTCTGAAAACCCTGTCCAAATCGTTTGCGGTGCTCCCAATGTGGCCAAGGGACAGACCGTACCGGTTGCCACTATTGGCACTACCTTGTACACCAAGGAAGGTGAAGCTTGGAAAATTAAGAAAGGAAAAATCCGTGGCGAAGAAAGCCATGGGATGATATGTGCTGAAGATGAACTTGGTTTGGGCGATGACCACGACGGCATTCTAGTTTTGGACGATGCTTTAAAAGCGGGGACATCTTGCGCTACTGTATTCAATATTGAGCATGATCAGGTGTTTGAAATTGGGCTTACCCCCAACCGCTCGGATGCCATGAGCCATTTTGGTGTAGCACGGGACCTTAAGGCCGGATTGGAGCAACAAGAAGTTTCCTTGGAACTCATAACCCCTTCAACCAGTAATTTTTCAATAGACAACAGGTCCTTAAAAGTGGACGTGGACGTGATAGAGAATACGCTTGCACCACGCTATTGTGGGGTGACCATAAGCGGTATCCTAGTTCAGGATTCCCCAGAATGGCTAAAAAACAGGTTAAGTTCCATAGGATTATCCCCTATTAATAATGTAGTGGATATAACCAACTACGTATTGCACGAATTGGGGCAACCCTTGCATGCCTTTGACGCGGCCAAGATTAGAGGCAATAAGGTGGTAGTACAAACCTTAAAGAAAGGAACAAAATTCACCACTTTGGATGGCGTGGAAAGGGAATTGCACGAAGACGACCTTATGATATGCGATAGCGACAAACCCATGTGTATTGCCGGGGTTTTTGGCGGGTTGCATTCCGGCGTAAGTGAACAAACCACCTCCATCTTTTTGGAAAGTGCGTATTTTGACCCCATTTCCATTAGAAAGACGGCCAAACGCCATGGTTTGAATACGGATGCATCCTTCCGTTTTGAACGCGGCATCGATATTAATACGACGGAATATGCCCTTAAACGCGCCGCGCAGCTGATTAAGGAGATAGCCGGTGGCGAAATCACCTCCGATATCGTCGACCTGTATCCCAATAAGAAAGAAGATTTTCAGGTGTTCTTGACATTTGATAAAATCAATAAACTTATCGGTCAAGAAATTCCACATGATTCCATAAAATCCATTTTAGCCTCCTTGGATATCAAACTGAATAATGTAACGGAAACGGGTTTGGGACTTACCATTCCCTCCTACCGCACGGATGTGCAGCGCGAGGTAGATGTTATTGAGGAAATCCTTAGGGTATACGGATATAACAAAATTGCGTTCAACGAAAAATTTACGGCTTCGGTTGCCAGTACCTCCAAATACGAGAACCACAGGGTACAGAACGTCATTGGAAACCAATTGGCATCCCTGGGCTTTTTTGAAATTCTTACCAATAGTTTGGTCCCGGCCGAACAGAATGAACTATTTCAAGAAACAGCGGGTACTAAAGTGGCCATGCTCAACCCGCTTAGCAAAGACTTGTCCGTATTACGGCAATCAATGTTGTTTTCCGGCTTGGAGACCATCGTTCACAACCAAAACAGAAAGCAACAAGATTTAAAGCTTTATGAATTTGGAAAAACATACCATAAAACCGACGAAACGTATGTAGAGCAATCACATCTTTCCATACTGGTAACGGGTAATCTGCATGCCGATAGTTGGAGTACACCCAACAAACCATCCGATTTCTTTTATATTAAAGGCATTGCCCAAAGCCTATTCTTAAAACTGGGGCTTTCCAATATTACCGAAAAGCCTTTGGAAGATGCATTATATGCGGAAGGTGTCTCTTTACATTACAAAAAGACGGACATAGGAAAGATTGGGGTAATCGCGAAAACCCTACGGAAACAGTTTGATGTTAAAAACGATGTGTACTACGTGGATATCAACTGGGACAATGTATTAAAACTTGTTTCCCAAAAAGACATTGTATACCAAGAAATACCCAAATTCCCTGAAGTTCAGCGGGATTTAGCCCTGTTATTGGATGAAAAGGTGAGCTTTAAAGAAATTCATGACCTCGCGTTCCAAGCAGAACGAAATTTATTGACCAAAGTGAATCTTTTTGATGTTTATACAGGGAAAAGCCTGCCCGATGGCAAAAAGTCCTATGCGATCAACTTTACCTTACTTGATGGGAGCAAGACCTTGACGGACAAACAGATTGACCGCATTATGGGTAAGTTACAGCAAACGTATCAAGATAAACTGGGCGCAACCCTACGATAATAGGTTTTACATGCGAGCAGGAAGGATAACGGTATCAATTTCGTGAATAACACCGTTTTTCTGATTGGCGTCGGCAACGGTAATTTTAGCCGAGTTACCTAAACTATCCGTTAGTATAATATCCGTACCCTTCATCGTAGCCGTAAACTTGGTTCCTTCTATTGTGGTAAACTTGGCGGAACCAGAACCTTTGCACATGGCAATCAGCATTTTTGATGCAGATAAATTTCCTGCAACAATATGATAGCTCAATAAGGCTTTTAATTTTGCTTTGTTCTCCACTTGGAACAAGTTTTTTAATTCTTGTTCATCAAATTTGGAAAAAGCGTTGTCCGAAGGTGCAAAGAATGTAAATGGACCATTTTGGCCCAAGACATTTTCTAAATCCGTTGCCTGAACGGCCGCCAAAAGTATTTTATGGTTTTCCGAAGCTACCGTACTCTCCATAATGGTTTTCTCCTTGGAAAAATATAAGGTCGGGGAAATGGTACTTAAAGATGAAGTCTGCGCCGAACTGCTAAAGATAAAAAACAACAGCATGGTGAATAGAGGTAACAATTTGGGGGTTTTCATCAGTGTTTGTAAGAGTTTGTTTATATACGTGTTCGATATTGCAAAAAATCGGTGAAATACCAGAATAATCGGTAAGTTAACACAATCAGTCAATACAAAGGATTACGACCTATGTATTTCATAGAAATTAACAAATATTTAACAAATACGTTTTTTCATCCTTTTTTAAAAGGAAGGAACATTTGACTAACTTTGAGACAATTGCTAAAGAAAAAGGAATATGTTGCTACCAAAAACGAATATCCAAAAGGTACTTTCACGCCTTAAATCCACCACTAAGAACCCCAACGACCCGCTGCAAGAAGTCCATCAAATCTTGGATGGTAAAATAGCAGGGACCGAACGGATTGAAACCAAGGTTAAAGCAGCACACACCAGTTCTGGAAACCCTTTTGTCTTTGATTTATTGGAAACGGAAAACATCTATCACATTGACCAAATAAAGGAGATATGTATTGATTATAGATTGCGCTTTTTGGATGCAAAATATTTTAAAGGTAGTATACCACAAGCTGGGATTGCCAAAATCAAGCATTTGGAATCCCTTCACGATCTTAGTATCCAGGGTTTTAAGATAATGGCACCTTCCAAGCTTTTTAAATTGGAGGATAAGGATGACCCCCTATTGTTTGCACCAATTGGAAATGGATACTATTACCTGATCCATAAATGGGGAAACGACTTGCATCCCTTACGAAAAGTCTTGGTTTGGCCTTTTAAAAATATCGTTAACCTCACGATTTCCACCTTAGTTATTAGCTATTTTGCAGCTTTACTGGTGCCGGACGGCCTATTTTCAAAGGAAAGTTCTACGGCGGAGTTTATGATCATCTACTTTTTTATGTTCAAATCCATAGCGGCCGTGGTTATCTTCTACGGCTTTGCCCTTGGTAAAAATTTTAACCCAGCTATTTGGAACAGTAAATACTTTAACGCTTAAACGGTAGGCACCACGTACATTTTAGCGCGTTGTTCCTTAATGGTTTTATCGGACATATAATCATCAAAGCTCAGGTACCGGTCAATGGTACCTTTTGGTGTAAGCTCAATAATCCTATTGGCCACGGTATGCACAAATTCGTGGTCATGCGTAGTCAACAAGACCGTTCCCTTAAAATTCTTCAAGGAATTGTTGAACGCCGTAATGCTCTCCAAATCCAAATGGTTGGTAGGTTCGTCCAAAAGAAGGACATTGGCCCTAAGCAACATCATTCTGCTGAGCATGCATCGCACTTTTTCCCCTCCGGACAATACGGTTGATTTTTTAAGTGCTTCCTCCCCACTGAACAACATTTTACCCAAAAAGCCCCGTACATAAACCTCTTCTCGTTCTTCTTCGGTTTTGGTCCATTGTCGCAACCAATCTACCAAATTTAAGTTTTCGTCAAAATAGCTGTCGTTGTCAGCAGGAAGATAGGAATGGGTGGTGGTAACACCCCATTGGTATGTGCCGGATTTAGCTTCTCTTTTACCGTTCACAATCTCGTAAAAGGCAGTGGTAGCCCTAGAATCTTTTGAAATAATGGCCACCTTATCCCCTTTGGCCAAGTTGATGCTGACGTTTTCAAAAAGTACTTCCCCATCTTCAGAAAAGGCGGACAATTTGTCCACATTCAATATTTGGTCCCCCGCTTCACGCTCACGTTCAAAAATAATGGCGGGATACCTGCGGCTTGAAGGTTTTATATCATCGATTTTAAGCTTGTCCAACATCTTTTTCCTAGATGTCGCTTGCTTGCTTTTTGCTACGTTAGCGCTAAACCTTAGGATAAATTCTTGGAGTTCCTTGGCTTTTTCTTCCGATTTTTTGTTTTGTTGTGCGCGTTGTCTTGCAGCAAGCTGACTGCTTTCATACCAGAACGTATAGTTACCGGAATACAAATTGATTTTTCCGAAATCTATATCGGCAATATGGGTGCAAACAGCGTCAAGAAAATGACGGTCATGCGAAACCACGATAACCGTATTGTCATAATTGGCCAAGAAATTCTCCAACCAATTGATGGTATCATAATCCAAATCGTTGGTAGGTTCATCCATAACCAATACATCGGGGTTTCCAAAAAGCGCTTGGGCCAGTAATACCCTTACCTTTAGTTTAGAATCCATATCGGCCATGGTCGTATAATGCAATGCTTCCGGTATACCTAAATTTGATAACAAGGCGGCGGCATCGCTTTCCGCGTTCCAACCGTTCATCTCTTCAAAAGTAACCTGTAGCTCCCCAATTTTCCCTGCATTTTCATCAGTATAATCGGCATATAATGCATCGATCTGTTGTTTGATTTCAAACAAGGGCTTATTCCCCATAACCACGGTCTCCAAAGTAGTTTGCGAGTCATACGCATTATGGTTCTGCTCAAGGATGGACATGCGTTTCCCGGGTTCCAAATGCACATGGCCTGAAGTCGCATCCTGTTTTTTGGCCAAGATTTTTAGAAAAGTTGATTTTCCGGCACCGTTAGCCCCAATGATGCCGTAGCAATTTCCGTCCGTAAAAGCAACGTTTACCTCATCGAACAAGACCCTTTTGCCAAACTGCACTGATAAATTTGAAACCGAAAGCATGTAGTATATTTAATTTTTTGCAAAAATAATCAAATTTAACCCTGTTGGCAACTAACTAAGGCTCCTACAAAACGTGGGGACAACCTTTAACAACATTTAACTAGCTATTAACAGCGCAGGCCTCCGTTGATGCTTAGCTTTGTTTTTACCAAACAGTTCTATGAATAGAATTTTACTTTTTATTTCTATTTGCGCCCTTACATCTTGCGGGGATAAAAAAGATGTCAAGGACACCGTTTACTTTGGCGGTGAAATTGTCAATCCTACAAGTGATTATGTTGTTTTGTTCAAAAACGATAATGTTGTTGATTCTGCCAAAATAGGCGAAGACAATAGGTTTAAATTTCGTTTGAAGAATGTTGATGAAGGCCTACACCACTTTGACCATGCCCCGGAACTACAATACGTATATCTTGAAAAAGGGGATAGCATTATCGTCCGTTTAAATACGGTTGCCTTTGATGAATCCTTGGTGTTTTCCGGTTCCAACGAACAGGTCAACAACTTTATGGTGGAAATGTTCTTGAATTATGAGGATGAAGAGCGTTTGGTCAATTCCTTTTACAAGTTTCCTCCTCCGGAGTTCAGTACTAAAATTGATTCTTTACGAAATCAGAAAATAGCGGAATTGGAAAGCCTTATCATAGGGGAGGATTTATCAGAGAACGCTTTTGCGATGGCAAAGGCTTCCATAGATTACAACAGCTTTCTCTACAAAGAAAAATATCCGTTTTTCCACAAAAAGAAAACGAGTGAAGAAAACCTTCACGAATTAAAGGTAGGCTTCTATGATTATAGAAAGAACTTGGACTTTAATAACAAGAGCCTTACCTATTTTAGACCTTACTATGATTTTATGCTGCATCATTTTGGCAACTTGTCGTACATGACTTGTGCAGAAAATTGTGGTATGGAAAAACATTTGGACAAAAAGAACCATCTGCACTTAAATAGGCACAAAATGGTGCTTATTGATAGTGTTGTCAACGAAAGGGAACTAAAAAACAATCTTTTTAGGAATGTTGCTATGGACTATCTGTTAAAGGTACATGAAGCCAGCCCAGAGTCTTCCAAGTTTATTACTGAATTTGAACAGTACTCTACCAACGAAAAGCACAAAGAAGAGATTGCCGGACTTTATAAAGGGATTAAGAATCTTCAGAAGAATAATGCCATTCCAAAAATCCATGTAGAAGACACGGAAGGGAATACCTCAAGTTTGGAGCAAATTGCAAAACGCAATCCTAATACTGTTTTCTATTTTTGGACCGCCACCCAAAAAAGACATTTTAAAAATGTACGGAAACACGTGGCACGCTTAAAGGAAACATACCCTACCTATTCTTTTGTCGGTATCAATCTAAGGACCTCTGAACAGCAGTGGCTGGGATTGGTAGAGGAACACGGTTTGGATATCGAAAGACAATTTCGCAGTGTAGATTTTAATGAGTTACAACAAACCTTGCTCATTGACAACCTCAATAAATGCCTAGTAACCAAGGACACCTTAATTGTTGATGCTTTTGGACACTTGTACCAAAACTTTGGAAGCTACAAAAAAGCCCTCGCTATTAAATAACGAAGGCTTCATCTATTATCCTATCTAAACTTTATGTGATAATCAAAGGGTACACTCTTGCCCGTAGTCTCGTAAGTTTCCCTGAGCTTGTTTTATTAGGAATTCCCTTTGTTGTAATCCGCCAGAAACTTCTCCAAACCAATATCGGTCAATGGATGTCTTAACAATCCATCTATAGAAGATAATGGTCCCGTCATAACATCCGCACCTAATTTTGCGCAGTCTATAACATGCATGGTATGCCTAATGGATGCCGCCAAAATTTGTGTGTTAAACCCGTAATTATCATAGATAAGACGGATTTCCGCAATAAGATTGAGTCCGTCCGTAGAAATATCGTCCAAACGCCCTAAAAAAGGCGATACATACGTTGCTCCTGCCTTAGCGGCCAACAAAGCTTGTCCCGGGCTAAAGACCAAGGTACAATTGGTGCGTATGCCCTTGTCCGAGAAATATTTTAGTGCCTTTACCCCTTCTTTGATCATAGGTACTTTTACAACGATCTGATCATGTAGTTTGGCGAGTGCCTCCCCTTCCCTAACCATACCATCGAAATCCGTAGAAACTACTTCTGCAGAGACATCACCGTCTACAATTTCACAGATATCCACGTAATGTTTCAAAATGTTCTTCTCGCCTGTTATGCCTTCTTTGGCCATTAAGGACGGATTGGTGGTTACCCCATCCAAAACCCCAAGGTCTTGGGCTTCCCTGATCTGATCTAGGTTTGCAGTATCTATAAAAAACTTCATAAGGAAATTATTGTTTAAAATGAATAACTAAAGTGCCGTAAAACTACAATTTATAATGGTTCAATAACAGCTTCTCAAATATTTTGTCCGGCAAGAACCGTTTTAATGTGATGGACAGTTTTTGCATAAAACCCCCTACCGCATAGTGTACTTTGGGTCTTCGTTTTTGCAAAATAGTATACACCATTTCCGCCACCAAAATAGGGTCGGAAGCATGATCCACATCATCATTGATTTTTTGTAAGGTATCTTGATAGGCTTTATACGGAGAACTTTCCACCGCTGGAACATGGTACCTGCCCGATGCAATATTGGTCGCAAAATCCCCAGGGGCCAAATTGGTTACGGTTATCCCAAAACCCTTGATTTCCATTCTAAGGGCTTCCATTGCAATTTCCAATGCGCCTTTGGTTGCGGAATACACCCCTCTGTAGGGTAATCCCATAAATCCAGCAATAGAGGTGATATTTAGGATAAACCCATTTCCCTGCTTACGCATTTGGGGGATAACCTGCTGCGCCACGCGCATTGGACCATAAAGATTGGTCTCAAAGGCATTATGCATTTCGGTGATTGGGGTTTCTTCCAAGGGTCCGGTAATACCTACTCCGGCATTGTTGATCAAAACATCCAAACGGCCGGCTTTTTCTATAATATAGGAAACGGCGTTCTTGATGGTGCCTTCATGGGCCACGTCCAGTTCCAAAAGTTCAAAGGTTTCTGGTTGGTCATGGTTTTTTAAGTTTCTGGTCGTACCAAAAACGCGATATCCTTTTGCGCTTAAAAACGTACAAATGGACCTCCCAATACCAGAAGATCCCCCAGTAACCAAAACTACTTTAGTGTCCATTGGGCAAAGAAAAGAATTAATGGATAATTGTCATGCCTTTGCTTCACTTTAAGGCACAAAAAAAGGCAAGCTACCTACATCGCACCGCTACGACTACATACCCTTGCTGCGTTCCCGCCCTGGGGGATTTTGCAGGAGCTGGTCGTGTAGGACTTGCCAGTGGCAAATATACAATGTTTTAAATTTGTTGCAATCGACATACATGCTTAATTTGGTCTTTTATTACGTTAACGATTTATATGAAACCCATGAAGCTTTTTTCGCTGTTGATCAGCATTATTATATTAAATGCCTGTGGTGGGCCCAAGGAACCATCAGAACTCTTTGAAATACAGTTGGAAGGCAAGCAAGAAAAATTCCAACTGGGGCAGACCGTTGGTGTGGCCTTAAAAAATAAGGAAGGCGTTACCATAGGCGGGGTTACCTATACTATTGATGGTAAGGAATTATCCAAATCCGACGGGAAAATCATTATGGAAGCCGAAAAATTGGGTGCTAAAAAATTAGTGGCCCAAATTGATATGGAGGGTAAGACCGTTTCCGTTTCAAAAAACATCAAGTTGCTCTCCAATGCCTCTCCGGAAGTGTACACCTATGAGGTGCTAGCTACTTATCCGCACGACCCATCGGCCTATACCCAAGGATTGGAGTTCCATAAGGACGTCCTTTATGAAAGTACGGGTAAAAAAGGGAAATCAACATTGCGTAAAATTGAGTATACCACAGGGGATATCCTAGAAAAAATCGATTTGGACAATACCGTTTTTGGCGAAGGGCTTACCATTATGAACGATAAGATCTACCAACTCACTTGGCAAAGCGGTATTGGCTATGTGTACGATTTGGAAAGTTTTGAAAAGACGGACACCTTTACCTATGGAAAAAGTAAAGAGGGCTGGGGACTTTGCAACAACGGAACCCATATTTATAAAAGTGACGGTACGGAAAGAATTTGGTTTCTGGACCCAGAAACTTTGGTAGAGACCGGATATATTGAAATTGTGACCAACAAATCCATATTCAACAGGGCCAATGAACTGGAATATGTTGATGGCAAACTGTATGCCAACGTATATGGAAAGGAAAGTATGATGATCATTGATGCGCGATCCGGAGCCATAGAAGGAGTCATCAATTTTGGGGGACTTAAAAAGAAAATTGAAAAGAGTGCGGATTGGGACGAACAGAATTCCGTGCTTAACGGGGTCGCCTATCATCCAGGGCGAAAAACCTTTTTTGTTACCGGTAAAAATTGGGATAAACTATTTGAGGTAAAGCTCCTTAAAAAAAGTAATGAATAGTTTTACCCTCACTAAGGTCGTTGCCCCAGAAGATCTGGATGCCTTAAACCACGTCAATAATGTTCGCTATTTGCAATGGATCCAGGAAGTTTCTGAGGGGCATTGGATGCGAAATGCTTCCGTGGCACAACAGGAAGTTTACATCTGGGTGGTACGCAAACATGAAATCACCTATTATGATGCCGCTAAACTAGGTGAAGAACTTCGCTTGGAAACCCATATCGCGGCCAGCAAAGGTCCAATATCCGTGAGAAAGGTGACCATTAAGAACAATAAAACGAACGCCTTATTGGTTAGTGCTACTACGGACTGGTGTTTGGTTTCCCCAAAGACGATGAAACCAGCACGGATACCGGAAGAAATTAAACTTCTATTCAATAGTAGTGAAACTACAACATAAGACATATCTTTTACTAGGCACGCTCTTACTGCTTACGATAATAAGTTCGTGCAGGAAGGATTTTGATTTTACCGTAAGTTCCGGAGATTTACTTTTTTCCAAGGATACCGTGTTTTTGGATACCGTTTTCGCCAATATTGGTAGCAGCACGTATACACTTAAGGTATACAACCAAGAGAATGAGGATGTTTTGATTCCGCAAATAGCTTTGGCCAAAGGACTGGAAAGTAATTATAGGCTAAACGTGGACGGTTTGGCAGGGAAGCAGTTTACGGACATACCCCTACTGGCCAGGGATAGCCTTTTTATTTTTGTTGAGACTACTGCGGGTGTGGAGGCAACCGCCGAAATTGAATTCTTGGATACGGATGCCATTCTTTTTGAAACGCCCAATACTACAAGAAGAGTAGAACTGGTCACCTTGGTCAAGGACGCTATTTTTCTATATCCCGAGACATTGGACGATGGCATGCAAGAAACCTTAGTGCTTATAGGAGCAGACATGGAGGAAACGGTAGAAATATCCGGTTTTGTATTGGAAGACGATGAATTGGTCTTTACCAATGAAAAACCCTATGTCATTTATGGCTACGCGGCCGTACCGGATGGAAAAACACTTACTATACAGGCGGGAACCCGGGTTCACTTTCATAATAATTCCGGTATTCTAGTAGCTCCCGGAGGTAGTTTACAGATCAATGGCGAACTAAGTGCGGACAGTGAAGTTTTAGAGAACGAGGTGATTTTTGAAGGGGACCGCTTAGAACCGGAATTCGCAAGTGTCCCGGGACAGTGGGGAACCATTTGGCTCACTACTGGAAGTATGGCCACTATGAATCATTTGACCCTTAAAAATGCGTCCGTAGGCCTGTTGGTGGATGGCTCGCCCGAAGCTAACGCTACACCAAACCTTAGCTTGCGAAATAGTCAGTTATACAACGCCTCCATTACCAATCTTTGGGGCAGAACGGCCAACATTGTAGCGGAAAATTCCGTTTTTGGAAATTCCGGTTCCGTATCCCTCTATTGCAATTTAGGGGGGGATTATGACTTTAAGCACTGTACCATTGCCAACTATTGGAGTTCCGGTTTTAGGAACGCCCCTAGCCTATTGATCGACAATTTTGAAAATTTAGCGGACGGTGGCAGTATAGGCGGAGATCTTAACAATGCAAGTTTTGCCAATTGTATAATTGATGGCAATAGGGAGGTTGAATTTGTTTTGAACTCGGATACCGTAAATACATTTCAATTTAACTTTCAAAGCTGCTCCATTAAGTTCAATGATCGGAATGGTGATTTTACCAACAATCCTTTATTTGATTTTGACAACAATCCCAATTACCAAGGAACTGTCCTAAACCCCAATACAGCCTTTACCAATACTGCCGAAAACCTATTCTCCCTGCAAATGGAATCTGAAGTTATAGGTGTGGGCGATCCCGCTATTAGCGCTCAAGTCCCTTTGGATATTTTGGGCGTAGAAAGAACCGAAAATCCAGACTTAGGGGCCTTTCAATTCGTTTTGCCCGATATTCAATAGAAAAACAGCTCATTTTGCATGAAAACCATAGTTTTTTTGTGGGAAAACTACAATGACTTTTCTTTTCGCATTTGTAATTTGGTAGTAAGCTGTGGATTATGGAATACTCTTACTTAGTTATCGATCAAAATGATAGCAACAAGGTCAAGCTCAGTAATACATTGGATGACTTTAATGCTTTACACCATTTAGGAACTGCAAAGGACTGTGATGAAGGTTTTAACCTTATCCTAAAGGTAGTGCCAGATGTAGTGCTCATCAATTTGGATGAGCATTCGGAAGCTTCTTTTCAAATTGCCTGCCAACTTCATCAATACCTTCAACAAATGCCCCTGTTTATTGGCATGGCAAAATCCCAAAACTATGCTTATAACGCTATAAAAAACGGCTTTTTTGATTATTGGTTACTGCCTACCAATGAGTTTGAAGTACGCAAAACATTGCTGAAATTGCAAAAAATCAAACCCAAAACGGATGGCCCTACCAAAATTTGCTTAAAAACGTATAGGGACTACCACTATATAGACACCAATGAAATCCTGTATTTAAAGGCAGATAATAATGCTACCGACTTTATTCTGCGAAACGGTACCACCATCAGTGCATTTAAAACCTTAAAATCTTTTGAAACTACCCTACCTAAGAATTTTATCCGCATACACCAAAGCTACATTCTCAACGTAAAATACATTTCCAGAATTAACTACGGTCGCTCTACTTGCGCCTTAAAAAACGTGAGCAATCAATTGCCTTTTTCAAAATCGTATCGCGATCGAATCGATGAATTAAAACGGCTACTTTCTAAAAATGCTATTGATACCTTAAAATAAAGATTCACTAGCTATTCTCTGTCACATACTAAAAAGGTAAGTAAACTTACTACAACATCAGTTTTTGCCTACAAAAAATGATAGGCTGTCTTTACATTGCATTCACAATAAAGAAAAACTATCAAATTATTAATCCAAAAAATGAAAAAAATGAAAAAAACACTGATCGTATTCGCCGCCGTATTTATGACCGTAGGATTTACCGCTTGCACCAATGATTCCGTAGCAGAAGAAGAGCAACTCTTTATTGACGCTACTGATGATGATGATCCAGTAGATGACAGAGAATAGGATTAAATAAGCATTTAACAAAAGGATACTTAGAACCAAACTTCAGTCTAATATTTTAATAACCTCAAACACCTCGTTTGGGGTTTTTTTGTATCTTGTACATACGTAAGTGCCTGCATTACGCTCCAAATACTGCTATGAAATTCTGGAAAAAAGCATCACTATTGGTAATAGGCGTGGCCTGTTTTATGTTCTTGGCGTTTGTACCCAGTCAGGAAATTTCCGATGTTTCCAATACTATTACCGAAATCCTCAATAAAGCCCGTAACGATGCTAGCCTTTCTAGTGAAGAACGTTTCCAGCTTTTGGAAAAAGCTTTGCTTTTAATAGAACAGGCGAAAACGAACAATTTAGAAGAGGTTTCCTTTGCCGCCTTACGTAGTGGGGATTCCCTACTCTTTAGAAAATTCAACAGGATTGTTTTGGAAAAAACAAAAGGGGAAGCCAACCCATTTTCCTTAGGGATGTCCCATTGGGACTTAGGGGAGTTCGTAAGGGATTCCAAACCGGATAGTGCCTTTTACCATTACCAAAAAGCTTACAAAGCTTTGTCCCTTGCTACACTTGAAGAAGAAAATTCACATTTACCAAGCTCATTACTTTTAGTAATAGCTGGCCTTAAAGATAATGTCAAAGATTATGTGGGAGCAGAAAAAGATATCATTGCGGTAATTTCACACCTAAAAAAAATTGAGAGGTTGGACCAGCTCTTTAAAGCTTACAATAAACTGGGTATCGTACAAAATGGATTGAACAAACCGGAAAAAGCTTTGGAATACCATCACAAAGCAAAAACCTATATCCAATATGCTCGGGCGGATAGACAGGAAGGTTATAGCTTAAGTAACGCCAACAATTTGGCCTCGGTATACCTTAGACAAAAAAACTTTAAGACTGCCTATGAACTTTATGATAAGCTTGAAGATCAAAGCAAATTAAAGACCCTTAACACCAGGCTTTATGCCAAAGTAATTACCAGCCGGGCCTATAGCGGTTACCAAAGTGGGCAATTGGACTTGGCCCAATTTGAGGATGCCGTCTCGCTGTCCAACCATCTTCTGGATAGCGTAAGTTATAAATACGGGCAGGCCCGTAACCATGAATATTATGCCCAAGTATTGGTGGCAGAAAAAGATACCGCCAAAGCTATTATACAGGTAGCTAAGGCAGCTACTTTGGCAGAAGAGACCAACAATAACGATCGGCTGCTTAGCGCT
>CALEYA010000026.1 GCA_937926215.1 uncultured Croceitalea sp.
CGCCTTTTAAACCAATGTAGCATCCATTTCGATTTTTCCAAAAACAGAAAACCCCAAAATTTAGAATGCTACCTAAAGACCAAGGCAGAAGATGAGGAACTGTTGGAACAGCTTTGTAAAGAGGGCCTGCCTTACCGCTACCCCAATGCTACGGCAGAGGTTTGGAAACGGCTAAAAAAAGAGCTGGACTTGATCAAAAAAATGGGTTTTGTTTCCTATTTCCTGATCAATTGGGATATTGTATCGGAAGCCCGTAAAAATGGCTTTTATTATGTGGGGAGGGGCAGTGGTGCCAATAGCGTAGTGGCCTATCTGTTGCGTATTACGGATGTGGACCCTATGGAGTTGGACCTGTACTTTGAGAGGTTCATCAACCTTTACCGGGCCAATCCCCCAGATTTTGATATAGACTTCTCTTGGCGGGACAGGGAGGCCATGACCCAATACATTTTTAACCGATTTAAGCATGTGGCCTTGGTGGGTACTTACGTGACCTTTAAACATAAAGGAGTGGTTAGGGAGTTGGGCAAGGTGTTCGGTTTGCCAAAAGAGGAGATTGATCGTTTAAGTAGTGGAAATTATCAACCCTCTAAATTGGATGCCATTGCCGCCTTGGTGCTCAAATATGGAAGGTTGATCTATGGAATGCCCAATTACCTTAGCGTACACGCCAGCGGTATTTTGATCAGTGAGCGCCCGCTACAGTATTTTTCGGCGACCTTTTTGCCGCCCAAAGGATTTCCCGTTACCCAATATGATATGGTCATTGCGGAAGATGTAGGATTGTACAAGTTTGATATTTTGGCCCAGCGCGGGTTGGGAAAAATAAAGGACACCTTGGCCATCGTAAAATACAACCAGCCAGAGAAGTTTACTTTTGATATCCATGACGTAAAGACGTTTTACCAAGACCCCATTATCAACAACCTAATTAAAACGGCCCAATGCATGGGGTGTTTTTATGTGGAATCTCCCGCCATGCGCATGCTGCTCAAAAAGCTGGAAGTGGACAACTATTTGGGCTTGGTGGCGGCAAGTTCCATTATTCGCCCCGGGGTATCCAAAAGCGGGATGATGCGGGAATATATTTTAAGGCACCGCAATCCGGGCCGTGCAGAAGAGCGGGCGCATCCGGTAATGTTGGAGATTATGCCCGAGACCTATGGTGTTATGGTCTACCAAGAAGACGTTATTAAAGTGGCCCACTATTTTGCCGATTTGGATTTAGGCGAAGCCGATGTGTTACGACGGGGCATGAGCGGTAAGTTTAGATCCCGAAAAGAGTTTGAAAAAGTAAAGGACAAGTTCCGAAGCAATTGCATTAAAAAAGGCTATGACAACCAACTTATTGATGAAATCTGGCATCAAGTGGCCAGTTTTGCCGGTTACGCCTTTGCCAAGGGACACTCGGCCTCCTACGCCGTAGAAAGCTATCAAAGCCTTTTCTTGCGTGCCTATTTTCCGTTGGAATACCTGGTGGCCGTACTTAACAATGGTGGTGGGTTCTATCGTGCGGAATTTTACATCCATGATGCCCGTATGATGGGGGCAACCGTGCATGCCCCCTGCATCAACCGCAGTCAGGTCGATACCGTTATCTATGGAAAGGAGCTGTATTTAGGGTTCATGTATTTGCGTGATTTGGAAGAGCGGGTCATGCAACGTATTGTAAAGGAACGCCATGCCCATGGTATGTTTAGCTCCTTAGAGGGGTTTATGGACAGGGTCGTTATCACTATGGAACAATTGGCTATTTTAATCCGGATAGATGCCTTTCGTTTTACCAAGATCAATAAACATGAGTTGCTCTGGAAAGCCCATTTGATGTGTTCAAAGACCAAACGATTGGACTATCCAAAACTGTTTCCGCCCAAGCGGCAAAAATTCAAGATTCCCCAATTGCGCACTACCAGTTTGGAAACCGCTTTTGAGCAATGGGAGCTTTTGGGTTTTCCGCTTTGTAGCCCTTTTGAACTGTTATTGGAACCTCCGAAGAATACGAACGGGCAACGCCATTTATCAGGATACTTGAATAAGAATATTGCTATTTACGGCTATTTGGTAACGGTAAAGAATACCCGGACCCATACAGGAAAAGCGATGTATTTTGCTACGCTTTTGGACCAATATGGCGAAGTGTTCGATACGGTGCTTTTTCCGCCGGTAGCCGCTAAATATCCTTTTAGGGGAAAGGGTATTTATTGTTTTTATGGTAAGGTGGTCAGTGAATTTGGGTTTTTGAGTATAGAAACCAGTGCCATGAAGAAAATACCTTATGTAGAAGACCCTAGGTATTCGGATATGAAGACCATCACGAAAAGGAGGGACAGTAAAGAAAGGGAAGTATAGGTAAAATAAGTGATGCTAAACGTAGCGCATTAAAAAAGGCCCTTTCTTACGAAAAGGCCCTTTTACGAGAACACTATATGAAAATGAAAAAATTTACTTTCTTGATTATTACACTGTAAATGTAGGGTAGGACGCTCAGCATCAAAAACAAATGATGTGAAGTAGGGAAATTCTGTGGTGAAGTATGTTAAGGGTGTAGACAGGCTATCTCATTTATTGACACTGCCAAAAGGTATACTACTCCGATGCCTACCCAGCAGGCTGGCATCGAAATTAAAATCTATTTCTTTTAAATGCTTTATGGGCTAGTCCCAAGGTAGTTTACTTAAAAGCAGGGAATCCCGTGATATCGGCACCGGTAATCAATAGATGAATATCATGGGTGCCTTCGTAAGTGATGACACTCTCTAAGTTCATCATGTGGCGCATGATGCTGTATTCTCCAGTGATACCCATACCGCCAAGTACTTGACGCGCTTCCCGGGCTATTTTGATGGCCATATCCACATTGTTCCGTTTGGCCATGGAGATCTGGGCCGTGGTTGCCCTACCTTCATTTTTAAGTTGTCCTAGACGAAAGGCCAATAACTGGGCTTTGGTAATCTCGGTAATCATCTCGGCCAATTTCTTCTGTTGTAACTGGGTAGCGGCAATGGGTTTCCCAAACTGCACGCGTTCCTTGGCATACCGTAAGGCGGTATCATAACAGTCCATAGCGGCACCAATAGCGCCCCAGGCTATACCGTATCGTGCGGAATCCAAACAACCCAACGGGGCACCGAGTCCTGTTTTATTGGGCAATAAATTTTCTTTGGGCACTTTTACGTTGTCAAAAATAAGTTCCCCGGTCGCGGACGCCCTAAGCGACCATTTGTTGTGCGTCTCCGGTGTGGAAAAACCTTCCATGCCACGCTCCACAATAAGACCATGGATACGCCCTTCTTCGTTTTTTGCCCAAACAACGGCAACATCTGCAAAAGGGGAGTTGGATATCCACAATTTGGCGCCGTTCAATAGGTAATGGTCGCCCATATCCTTGTATTTGGTTTCCATACCACTGGGATTGGAGCCATGGTTGGGTTCCGTCAACCCAAAACAGCCCATCCATTCCCCAGAGGCCAATTTGGGTAAATATTTTTTACGTTGCGCTTCGGTACCATAGGTGAAAATTGGATACATGACCAAAGACGATTGCACGGATGCCGTAGAGCGTACCCCACTATCACCGCGTTCAATTTCCTGCATGATAAGGCCATAACTTATTTGGTCCAAACCGGCACCACCATATTCTTCTGGAATATACGGGCCAAAAGCCCCTATTTCTGCCAAACCACTAATGATTTGCTTTGGAAATTCCGCCTTTTGGGCATACTCTTCTATGATGGGCGAAATGTCCCTTTTTACCCATTGGCGGGCTGCATCGCGCACCAATTTGTGTTCTTCAGAAAGTAAATCGTCAAGCTGGTAATAATCTGGTGCCTCAAACAAATCTGGCTTCATAAAAACGGAATTTTATCAAAGGTAGGAATCAAACGTAACAATCCATAACGTGATTGTTACATTTTTAAATAGAAGGGCTGGGTAAGTGCAACATATTCCGGAGTGTATTGGTGACGTTCCGTTTCAACGGTCAATTCCAAAGATTCCGGTGCGTCCTTTCTTCTGGAGAATTGTAACAATATCCTTTTGACAGGAGTTTTGGGAGTGCCTTTTACTTTAAGGGTTCTGTTCAAATGAAGTCCGTGTTCCTCGGCAACTTCTAGTGCATGACCAAAAGAAGCGTAGGGTAACACTATAGCAAATTCGCCCTGCTTTTCCAGCAGTTGGGCAACGCCTTCAAACAATTGTGGAATGGGTAGTGAATTGGACTGCCGGGCCATATCCCTGGCACTATTCCCAGACGAAACGTCTTCTTTATAGAAAGGGGGATTGCAAACAATGAGGTCGTATGTATCGTCTATTTCTTCAACAAACTCCATAAAATGGGCATGGTAACAAAAAAGGCGGTCCCCCCAAGGGGATGTTTCAAAGTTTTCTACGCATTGCTCGTAGGCATCCTCATCCAATTCAAGGGCATCAATGGTCTCCGCAGAAGAACGTTGGGCCATTTGCAGGGCAATAAGCCCGGTTCCCGCGCCGATATCCAAAATGGACTGGGGTTGATGCGCCAAGCTTGTCCAAGCTCCCAGTAAAACCCCATCGGTCCCTACCTTCATGGCACAGCGATCTTGATGAACTATAAATTGCTTGAAACGGAAGGGTTGCATTGATTGGTTTAGGTTAACCTATTTTTTTAGGTCTTTATCGGATATATTTTTATTGGCTACCATTTCACCGATACCTTTGATGGTAAACTCAGTTTACAAAGGTAATTTTAAAAATTATTGACAGAAATAATTATTTAAGATACTACCCCATTTAGGTTGAGGTAACCTACTAAAAATATATTACCAATGTATTATCCCCAAATCAATACAAAGGTTATCCGCGGTATTATATTACGTACCCTTATAATCACATTCTCATTATTGAATAGTGGTCTGTTGCGCGGACAGCAAGAATCACAATTTTCCCAATACACCTTTAATACGATTGCTTTTAACCCAGCTTATGCAGGTTCAAGGGAATTGATAAGTATAGTGGCTTTGCAACGCAGCCAATGGTTGGGCGTGGATGGCGCACCAAGTACGCAGAATATTTCTATCCATGCACCGGTTTGGCGCAGGGTTGCCCTAGGTTTTTCTGCGATTAATGATGCCATAGGAAACGGTACGGTACAACAAACAGAGTTAAAAGCATCCATAGCATATACCATTCCGCTAAGTGAAACCGGAAGATTGTCTTTTGGTATGAACGTTGGGGGCAGCTTGAATAGTGTAAATTTTAATGCGCTTCGTATCAGTAATGCTACAAATAATGCTGGGCTAAATTCACCAGATGGTGTTTTTTCACCCAACATTGGAGCAGGGATATATTATCGTAAACCTTCCTTTTATGTTGGGGTGTCCAACCCAAACCTTCTAAATAATACCTTATATACTTTTGACCCCAACGGAATTAACATACAAGAAACCAATACATGGTATGCAATAACAGGTTATGTTCACAAATTTTCAGATGATTTTCTTTTAAAACCTGCCGCTTTGGCACAGCTTTCACCTGGTGCGCCGGTTCAGTTGGATTTATCCGGAACCATATTATTGCAAGAAAAACTACTTTTTGGCGTTTCCTATAGGCTGGATGCCGCCGTTAGCCTTTTAGGAGGATATTACTTCTCAAATCAACTATTTGGTGGTTTGGCCTTTGATCAAGAAATCACTGATTTTACCGGCCAGCAGTTTGCGGGGCAATCTTTAGAATTTCTTTTGCGATATGAGTTTAAGAACAGGAAATGCAAATGTTCACCCAAACCCCGTTTGTATTAAAATGGCTTTAGCATAATAATGGTAAAGCCCTCCCCAAATTTAAGTTAAGAACATGATTAAAAAATACATATTCCTTTTTCTTATTGTCATAATAATAACCGCATTGTTTCCGGAAGCGACCTTAGCACAGGACCAAGATGGTGATGGTGTCTTGGATGCTATGGATTTGGATAATGACAATGATGGAATCCCAGATTTGGACGAAGGCTTGTGTACGGTTACCACCCAAACAAATACGGGCGATTGGGATATTGCGGCGGACGGTCTTTCCGCAACATTCAATTTGCCTAATGATTTGTTGGTAAGGGCGTCAAAGACACCAAATGCTGATCCAACGTTTAATTTTATAGATACTTTTTTTAATACCCTGCCTTTTTGGTCACAACCATTAGCAGGTAGTAATGCCTTAGAGGCGGCCTACGTTTCTGGGGATTTCCTTACCGTGGAGTTCTTTGACGCTGCCACAATGGTACCCGTAAACGTGCAATCTCCCGAAATTCATTTGGATAGGATAGGAGGCCAAGGAAGACCTCAATTTACGGGGCTACAACCACCAATGGTTGAGTTTACAGCGGAATTAAGCTTACAAGGAGGGTTGACATGGGTAGAATCTGTTGCGCAAAGTACGGATGATTTTGAAACTACCCCAACCATGGTCTTTGATGGTGGGACCGGAAACCCCACAGACCCATTTTGGCAACCTTCAAGCACCCAAGGCGTCAATGACGGAACCGCCGCAGGGTCATTGAGGATCGATGGCACCGTACCCTCATTTTCCATGAGTATTGATATTACAACTCCTTTCATCGGGGCAGAAGTGGATGGCTTTACCTTTGCTGTTTCGGCTTGTAGAGACAGGGATACGGATGGTGACGGCACACCCGATTATTTGGACTTGGATTCTGATAATGATGGTTGTCCTGATGCTGTGGAAGGTGGGGCTGCTTTGAACCGGGCCAA
>CALEYA010000027.1 GCA_937926215.1 uncultured Croceitalea sp.
CCTGTACATAAGCAATCCCCTATTAGGAGGTACGGCCAAAGCCGAAAAATCTTTGCCTACCACCCCATCAAACTCGCAGGCTTGGAACATAACATCGCGCGTACCGTCCAAAGAAAACATGTTTACGTTACAACTCACTTCCGTAATTACATTCATAGGAATACCAAACATGTTTTCCATTGGAGTTTCCTTCTTAACGCTATACTCGTTCATTAGTGTAAAGCCCAGCTGGTTCTGATAGAAATCCCGCGACGTTTGAAGATCGTTCACCGTTAAGGAGGAATTGTAGACGTGCGAGGGAATCTTAAAACCTTCTTTTAACTCCAAGGGCGGTTGTACCCTATGGGTAAAGGCAATGATGATATCATCATACCCTTGCATAAGGATGTCATACAGCTCAAAGGGTCCCATTTTTTGTAAAAGTGGGTCGCTAAGGCCATGAAACCCCAAATCCCTTAAATCTTCAAAGGTTTGCGTCACTTCCGGAACCCGAAGGTTGATATCCATGATACCGCCAACATCCCATGGTTTTTGGGAAGAGCGGATGTATTCCTGTTCGGCACCCTGATACTTTACAAGACGTAACAAGCCGGTTGGATGGTTGTCGAACTGTATCAATTTTTCCGATGCACTGACCCGATTCGAAAGGCCCCAAAAGTCCAACACGCTTCTATGCGTGGTATAACTATCCACCATGGTAAGTCCTCCATAATCGCAAAGAAAATGGGTGACTTTGTCCATATTCCCAACACTATAGACAACTTCCAAAATGGTTTTAAGTTGATACATGGATGTGGTTGTTGTTATTTTCAACAAGATACAAAAAATAGTTAACATAGTTAACTATTAACTTAATTAATAAAATTATCTTTAGTATCACGAATCTCAATATAAGACATATGGACCACAGTAACGGAAGGCGCAGTTTTTTAGAAAAAGCATCCTTATTGGCAATGACCACCTTACCAACTTTTGGACTCGCCAAGGAATCCTTTAATACCAACAAACAGCATTATCCCAATAATCCAGATGATAACGCCAACAATTACTTACGCCTTATCGGTAGCCTAACACCACGTACCTTATACAGTTGGTTCTCCGGCCATTTGTGGGGCATTGTTCCCGGCGAAGCTCCCAAAGCCCTAACCACCTTGCAAGGTCTGGCCAAAAGCAACTGGGACGTAGATGGGGAACTACTTACCAAACAAAGCTTTGACCTAGGCTTTTTTGGCGATTTGGAAAACGGGGAGTTATTGCAAACATGGACCAATCCTTATACCAATGAGAAGGTGAAACCATTCCCCTTTATGTACGGTGGCGGTCCAAAGACCAGCTATGGGCCAAACGGCAAACTACAAGGGGATAAGGTGGAGGCCTACCCCAATACCTGGGTGCGTTCTGGAAATCAAGTTTGGTTGGACGAATATGGCTCCTTTCAATTTAAAAATCCGTTACAACCGGAAGAATGGCCGCATTCCTCTGCGGGAGAAGAACTCTTGTTTGGATCTTCCACAACCTATAGTGCCAATGCTGATGAACTGTTTGACAAGGAGGCCACTACCTGCGGAAATACCTTTTTCTGGACCGCAATAAACTCCTGGGAACCTTGGATGCGTATGGGACAGCGACCCGGATTTGTGATGTGGCGGGCTACGGGAAGAAAGATTTTTGATGTCGCTGAGATTCCAGATGCCATTAAAGCCTATGTAGCCAAAGTACAGCCCAATTATTTCGAAGATAAAAGACCATGGAAAGGACGGAGAAGTACCTATTCAAGCTATATGGAAGCAAGAGGCCCAGAGACCAAAGAATAGCAAATCAAGAGCCGGGCCGAAGTTCTTTTTGCAGTTTTAGGTTGCGGGCGGTTTTAATATCGCATTGTACACGTATCCAACCGGGATTAAAACCAATTCGGTCCGCGCCAGGATTCCCCCAAGAATAAATCAGGGTTTTCTTGGTCTCCATGTCCAAAATATAGATAACAAAGGTTTCCCGATGCATGCCAAAAGACCAGGTATTACGCATACCTAAAAGCATTTCACGGCCATCCTGATAATCGAAAGTAAAACTTCCCCCTTGGTCCCAAATATCAATATAATGTTCGGTCACCGTAGGCCTGCCATTGGTTTCGTTTGGAAAATCGATCATACAGCTAAAGCACCGTGCTTTTTCCAAGGTATACGGACTGATTTGTTCGGAATCCGGTTCCCTTTTCCCGTCCCTATACTTGATTTCTTGAAAACCAAAACTGTCTTCACTCACCATAAACTGGTAATCTATGGACCTTTTTTTATTTTCTGCTTCGCGAATACAGTCTTTTTCAATGGTCCTTGCTATAAAGCCTTCCCCATTTCTTCTTAGGATAAGTGGGCAACCTTTCATCAATTTTGGCGAATTTGGCGTTAAGGAGGCAACTGCATCAAAACCCTCTTCTTTGTTCAAGTAAGCTTTTTTTTCCTTGAAATGATACACCTCTACCCGGAGTGCTTTTTCAGCATCGTCAGGTAAAAGTTGATAAATACACTGCCTGGTAATATTGGTAGGGTCATTGTCCCGATACTCTTCTACATAGACCGCCCCTACCCCAAAATTGGAATTTTGGAATTGCCTTACGGATGCATGTATCCTTTGGTGTCCTTGCTGTTGTCCAGCCTCCATTGCTTGGATCTTATCTATATCCAGCTGCTCCACATTATCATACTCCCCTTCCCAAATATGGGACAGGTAATCCAGTTCGCGTTCGGCATACGAGAATTTCCTATTGGGCTCTACCGTAGTTGCCAAGCGTTTTTGCGTGGTTTCTGAGGATACGCCCATTGCTGGGGAACTAGCACTTGGCTTCGCTTTCTCTTCTTGACCATGGGCCATAAAAAAACCCACAAAAAAAACAAGGGTTATCGTTACTTTCTTCATGGGTTCTTCCGTTTTTGGTTTATGGTTATTTCTTCCAGTCCCCTATTCCATAGGGGTCTTCGTGCGGAGCGGATACATGCTCGTGCCGTATTTTCCAGTCGTTGTCCTCCCTTTTAAAAACAAAGGAAGAACGAAACGTATTGAACACTTTCTTATCACCTACGGTTAGGTATAGTTCGGTAATACCACTTATCCAACCCATATCCCCTACAATCTCTTCAAAGGGGCCTTCTGTCCAAACAATTTTATCCATACCAATGGGCGAATCCGTAAAATCCGACCAGCCTTCCGCAATCTTGGCAAAACCTTTGGTACTAAATCTGGGACCTTCCAAAACCACATAGGTTTTTTCATCTTGGCAGTACCCATTTTTAATTTCTTCGATATCCCTTGTTATAATGGCATTAAAGAATTTAGTGATCCTATCGTGCAATTCCGCCATTACATTTCGTTGATGTCGTTAGCGATTTCCTCCAAATCCTTATCCGGATTTTCCAATTCTTCCTGTTCCTGCTGAACAATTCGCAATACGCGACCAATATATTCTGCATGCCAGGTTTGGCGTTGTTCTTCTTGTTCTTTGTTTTCTGGAACAAAGGTTTCGATATCCTCCCGGGTTACCACACCCTTCTTTTCCAGAAGGCGTTCGATACTGTCCATTCGTTCCCGCATGACCGCCAACTCCCCGGCGACCGCCATGGTGATATTCAAGACGCGTTCTACAGCAGGGTCGTCATGAAAATAGGGCCGCTTTCCTTTAGGTTTGTTAGAAGCTAATTTTATGTAATCTATTTTTTCTTCCATCATTTAGTTTTTAATGGCCCCAAATACGTTCCAAATAGGTGATCGTCCATGATCTTCTGGCTCGTCCGTCGTTTCGGAACCGTCCGCCAAATCATTTTCCGCCTTGGCCCCTATCTGCATAAAGTCCTCTTTTTTAAATCCTGAAGCTTCCATGAGTTCCACAGGTTCAATATCGTGCATTTTTGACCAATAAGGTTCGTTGTTGTATAAAGCGTCCCAATCCCGAATGAACTTTTCAAATAGGCTCATATCATCAGTATACTGGGGCTGCTCAATGTGCAAGGTAAGTCCGCCCGGTCGCAATACCCTGTGTACCTCGTCCATGATCTTGTATATGGATTTTCCACCCGTTTCATGAAAAAACATAGTAGACTGTACCCAATCGAAGGATTCATCTTCAAAGCTTGTCTTGGCGGCATCCATTTGCATAAACTTTACATTGGTAATGCCTAAATCCATGGCCCGGGCATGCGCATAGCGCAACATGGGGGCTCCCGTATCTATTCCGATTACTTCCGCATCTGGAAACGCTTTGGCTATGGGCAACACATTATGCCCCATACCGCAACCGATATCCAAAATACGCTTT
>CALEYA010000028.1 GCA_937926215.1 uncultured Croceitalea sp.
AAGAGTGTCTTGTCCTGAAATAGGTTTACACAAAAGTGTAACAAAACCCTCCCCGCTAGCGCTCGTCTGCGACGGGTGCCGTATTGAGTAAGCAATACGATTGATTCACAAACCAGTTAAGAACATACAGAACCCGCTGTGCGAAGTCTTTGACTTCGTACCGTTCTGAGTAAGAACTATAGAATGGGAAAGGCAACATAATTGATATATCTTATATTCAGTTTCTTGTGCTATATAGTAATTCTGTTTTTCTGGTAAAACGATAAAAAGATAAGTGCGAAGTTGCAAACTTTGCACAGCCCGTTTGAGTAAGAATTAAAGAGAAGCTGTGGTAGCAACTTCTTGATGTTTTCATTCGATTTCCTGTTCTATGGTTTGCGCTTTTAGCGTGTAACAATAAAAGATAAGTGCGAAGTTTTAAACTTTGCACAGCCCGTGTTTCCTCAATTTTTCACAATAAAAAGCTCCCCTCCTTATTCAAGAAGAGCCTGTACGCCTCTGGTGGAGGGATGCATCTCGACCAAGGGTGGGGAGAAAGGGAAAGTCTCCAGTTTTAAACTAAAACCTAGGCTACAAGGAAGCAATAAAATCCTCCAAATTGGAGCTGCGTTCCAGCCCTAATTTTTTTCGAAGGCGATAACGCGTCGTATGTACGGATTCCACGGAAATCCCCAACAGACGGGACATATCCTTACTGGAAAAATTCAGCTTGATCAACGCACAGATTTTATGGTCGCTTTGACTGAGTTTAGGATACTTTTGGGTAAGCTTTTGGTAAAACTTTTCATTGACGGCAGTAAAGCGCAATTTGAATTCTTCCCAGTTGTTATTGTTGCTAATAGAGATGGTACGCAAGATTTTATTCATCTCGGAAACCTTCATATTTTCCCCACCACCCCTAAGTTTTGTTTTCAACTCCTTTAAAAATTCATCCTTCTCTACCAACTGCAAGGCAGAGGCTGCCAATTCCTTATTCTTGAGTTCTAACAATTCGTTGGCCTTTTGTATTTCCAACTCTTTGTTCCTTCGAATAAGTTCCTTCTCGATCTTGTGCTTGTTCTGTAGATTTTTAAAAAAGATGAACCCTACGGAAAGAATAAAAATAATGATTACGGAAAGGATGACACGTTGCAAAAAGGATATCTCCTCCTCCTGTTCCAATTGCTCCACGCGTTGTTTTTGGATGAGTGCTTCCTGTGCCTGCTTTTCCAAACGGAATTCATCCTTTATTTCTAGCAGGGACCTGTTGTTGGTGCTTCGACTATCAAAAAATTTGGCATCCAAGTCTTTGGCGGTCTTTTGGTTGGCAAAGGCTTCTTGGTAGTTTCCTTTCTTTAAATAAAGATTGGCCAAACGTTCGTAAATAAGCGGGGTGAAATCAATATGTCCTTGGTAATTGGAGGAGACTTCCAAGGCCTTCTGATAATACTTTTCACTCTGGTTTAGGGCATTGGTGTTTTGTAGGATATCGCCCCAATAGGTGTAAATAAGTACTAGATACGAAGGTCTATGTTCCTCATACCATGCTTCAATGGATTCCATGGTTTTCAAGGCCTCCTCATTTTGCCCTTTTTGGGACAGGATAACGGCTTTTTCAAAATTAAGCTGTGCCATTGGTACTTGGCTTGGGACATCTTTGTAATAGAGAAGACAGCTATCCAAATACTTTTCTGCCATTTCTGGTCGGTTCAGCTCCCGGTAAGTGCTTAAAAAGGTACTGTAGTTTTCTACGAGATAGGCTTGATCCATTTTACCTTCCGCTACCCTTTTTTTTGCCAATGCCAATGAATTCTCCAAGTACTTAAAGGATTCGTCCACTTTTTTATAGAAACTGTAAAACCTTCCCAAACGCATGGAGATATGGATGTTTAGGGAGTCGTTATGCATTTCGTCCGCTATACGCAACGATTTCCAAAAGGCATCGTAAGAGTTGGCATAATCTGCACTATGGCCGTAAATGTCCGCCATATGCAAAAGGGCGGTGATACTTTTTATAGAATCGCCCTGCTTTAAATAAGCGGCCTGTGCTTCTTTTAAAGTAGCGATGGCCGTTTTGGGATCTTCATATTTTATGGCCTTGGTGGGGGAGAAAAATGCAGAAAGATCAAAATCCTGGGAGGACGGATTTTGGGCATTACTTAAAAGAACCCCCAAAAAAAGAAGGGGCAGTAATTTTGGTTTCAGTTTAAAATCCATAATAGGACGGCCATTTTTTAGCGTTCCGGAGATAAATGAGCCGTATGTCCAGAACCTTCAAGTTTGTTGGTATGCTAATTATAAAGACTAAAAATACCTAAAAATTGAAACTTGATTTAAAAAGGGCTCTTAAAATTTGAATTTTACAAAATTCTGTGATTTTTCTGACAATGTCATTATGAAAATGGGAACGCAAAAAAAACCCTATCGACCAAGTGGAAGATAGGGTATAACTAAACTAAAAACTAACTCAAACTATATAGCTCCTCTATGAGTTAAACCGTAGAATCAAATGGTAGTTATCATACCATTATCATAACAAACATAAGGCAAAGATAAGGCATAGGTGTACCCTAGGATAGCCTTCCCACTCGATATAAACTAGACAAATCTTACGGATAGGAAAAAAAGTGGAAAACTGACTTTTGTAACCCATAAATTAAGGACAAAACCAAAGTGGGATTTCATTTTGTGATACGGGTATTGCAGGGGTTTTGATGGCGTTGTATAGTTTTTGTTCAGCAGTAGAAAGAGGTTTTGAATCTAGAATTTAGAACTTTGTAGGGAATAGATTAACTAAACCTTTTAACGTGAAAAAAGTCATCACCTTTGGAGAGATTATGCTGCGTCTGGCGCCTCCAGGATTTTTAAGATTTTCCCAAGCCAATAGCTTTGATGTTGTTTATGGTGGTGGGGAATCCAATGTTGCGGTTTCCTTGGCCAACTATGGAATTCCCGTCGAGTTCGTAACCCGACTTCCAAAAAACGATATTGGCGATTGCGCCTTAATGGAAATGCGCAAAAGGGGCGTTGGCACACAACATATTGCTTATGGTGGTGATCGTTTAGGGATTTACTTTTTGGAAACCGGTGCTGTTTCCCGTGGTAGTAAAGTGGTCTATGACCGCGCACATTCTGCCATGTCTGAAATTGAAGCGGGAATGATCGACTGGGAGGAAATCTTCAAAGAGGCTTCTTGGTTCCATTGGACGGGGATTACCCCTGCCATATCCCAAGGTGCGGCGGACGCTTGTTTGGAAGCGGTAAAGGTAGCCAGTGCCATGGGGATTCCCATTTCGACCGACTTAAATTATAGGGCCAAATTGTGGAACTACGGTGGTGACCGGGAAGCTATTATGACGGAACTTACCGCCTATTGCGACATCATCTTGGGGAATGAGGAAGATGCGGAAAAGCATTTTGGAATCCATCCGGAAGGGTTGGATGTGCATAAAGCGGGAGCGGATGTGAAGGCCGAAGCCTTTTTGTCCGTTTGCAAGCAGATGATGCAGAAGTTCCCCAAAGCAAAAAAAGTGATTACCACCTTGCGGGGATCTATTTCGGCCTCCCATAATACATGGGCAGGAGTACTTTATGATGGTGAAAAAATGTATGATACCCGCCAATACCAAATAACGGACATCGTAGATCGCGTAGGTGGTGGGGATTCCTTTATGGGCGGATTGATTTATGGAATATTGACCTATCCGGAGGACGACCAAAATGCCTTGGATTTTGCAGTGGCCGCCTCTTGTTTAAAGCATACCATAAAGGGCGATGCCAATTTGGTAACCGTTGCCGAAGTGGAGAAGTTAATGTCGGGCGACGCTTCCGGTAGGGTAGCACGTTAAACAATTTTCTTAATTTTAAAGAAGAACCTTCAATGTCGGTTTCTGAAGAATACGACATCAGATAGAAAAAATTATGGCGAAATACAGCAGGTTGGAAGTAATACAGGCAATGAAGGATACGGGCATGGTCCCCTTGTTCTATCATGCCGATGTTGCCCTTGGTAAGAAGGTGCTAAAAGCATGTTACAACGGTGGTGCTCGGTTAATGGAATTCACCGCAAGGGGCGATTTTGCCTATGAGGTTTTTGCGGAGTTAAATAAGTATGCCCTAAGGGAACTACCGGGAATGATCATGGGGGTAGGTTCCATTACCGATGCGGGGGCAGCTTCCTTTTATATGCAAATGGGTGCCAATTTTATCGTGACCCCTTCCCTACGTGTAGATATTGCTAAAGTCTGCAATCGCAGAAAAGTGCTTTGGTCGCCCGGTTGCGGTTCCTTAACCGAGATAAATAATGCCGAAGAGTTGGGGTGTGAAGTGGTAAAGTTGTTTCCGGGATCTACCTACGGTCCAGGTTTTGTAAAAGCCATC
>CALEYA010000029.1 GCA_937926215.1 uncultured Croceitalea sp.
GCCTCTAAAGCAGCGGATTTTGACGGCGACAACTCACCCGACTGCGTGGATGCCGATGACGATAATGACGGCGTAAACGATAACCAGGACGCTTTTCCGTTTGACCCAACAGAAACCAACGATACCGATAATGACGGAACCGGCGACAATGCCGATACCGATGATGACGATGACGGACAGACCGATGCAGACGAGACCTCCTGTGGTTCCAATCCATTGGACAATGCCTCTAAAGCAGCGGATTTTGACGGCGACAACTCACCCGACTGCGTGGATGCCGATGACGATAACGACGGCGTAAACGATGCCAGTGATGCGTTTCCAAATGACCCAACAGAAACCACCGATACCGATAATGACGGCACCGGAAACAATGCCGATACCGATGATGACGATGACGGACAGGCCGATGCAGATGAGACCGCCTGTGGTTCCAATCCATTAGACAGTGCTTCTACCTCACCGGACGCAGATGGCGACGACATTCCTGATTGTATAGATGCAAATACAGATTCGGACAATGACGGTGTAGACGATTCCAATGATGCGTTTCCAAATGACCCAACAGAAACCAACGATACCGATAATGACGGAACCGGTGACAATGCCGATACCGACGATGATAACGACGGTACCCCAGATAACCAGGACGACTTTCCGCTGGACCCATCAGAAACCACCGATACCGATAATGACGGCACCGGTGACAACGCCGATACCGACGATGACGATGACGGGACGCCAGATAACCAGGACGACTTTCCGCTAGATCCCAACGAGGATACCGATACCGATAATGACGGAACCGGTGACAATGCCGATACCGATGATGATAATGATGGTGTACTGGACGGTGACGATGCAGATCCTACCGACCCTAATTCGGATTCCGATTTGGATGGGGTAAGTGATATTGATGAGACAACAAACGGCACTGACCCCCTAGTCCCAGAGGAGTCTGATGAAAGTGATAACGGCAACAATGGAGAGGAAGAGGAAGAAGCCATCTCGCTTTCCATATATCCAAATCCTGTGGTGGACATGATTAACTTTCAAAAAGTAGAGGAAGAAACGTCGATACTAAAAGTTCAGATATTCTATGCTTCCGGGCAATTGATAGAAAACTTGAATGCAAATACCAATACGAATATGGAACAAATAGACATATCCAACTATAGTACTGGTAATTATATTTTTAATGTATTCTATATTACCCGGGGATCTCTTTCAAAAACAACATTTAAAATTATAAAGAGATAACGCATTATTTCTAATAGTTTTCAACATCACAAAAGAATTCAGCCTAAAAGCCTGAATTCTTTTGTGTTTAAAAGGGTTTCTTATCCTTCTCCATAAACTCCTTGATTTTACGCTCTTCCCAATTGTTAAGAAACCGCTTCTGCCAAACGAACACAATCCCCGCATGGATAAGAAGAATTGCAATCCAAATAATAAGGTGGATATCTATCCAATCAAAATAATAGGACGCTAAAGTAACATCTTTCGGAAGTGTCCAATTAAAAAAGCCACCCTTAATGAGGTATAACATCCCATTGATAATCACAAACACCCTAATATGTCTGTAAAAACCTCTAAGTGCCTTTGCACGTTTCTTTGCGCGTTCATATTTATATTCCTGACTTCCCATTCTACACGATTTCAAATTTATGGGTTCTTATCCTGCTCCATAAACTCCTTGATCTTACGTGCTTCCCATTTGCTCCCCAAAAACGGAATCCATTCAAAGGTACGGTTGGCATGCACCAGTAAAAAGAAACCCCAAACAATAGGAGTTCCAAAGACGTTCCAATCAATCCATCTAAGAAAACCTTCATCGGTATTTTCAAAACCGTTGACTACAAAACCCAATCCAGTAAACCTGAGGACCAGGATACCAATATTAACTACGAGGTAAACCTTTAGATGATTGTGGAACTTCTTTATTTTTTTGATTTTGGCAATCGCCCTAGCTCTTTTAAAATCGTTTTCCATCACTTTCTCTTCTTAATTATCCTATTCGCATCTGTTCTGTCTTTTTCCATATATTTTTTAATCTGCCGTTCTTCCCATGTCTTAGTGAAGAATGGATTCGCATTAAAAACTTTAAGTCCGTGGAATAGAAGTCCAATCCCCCAAAAGAACGGGGTCATGAAGTGTCCAAATTGCCAAAAATTAGCATCGTCATAATCCGCTCTCACGTAAATATTTACAAGAATAAAGACGTTGATTACCGTATATACCGTAGCGTGGATGTAAAATCCCTTAAGTTCATGCACCCTTTTCTTGGCGCGTTCCAACTTATCTTTATTAAAATTCTCCATAGCTATCTCCATTTTTTCTGTTCGTTATCCTTGTCCATATATTCCCTAATCTTGCGTTCTTCCCAATTCTTGTTAAAAAAAGGATTCAGGTTAAAAGTACCAATAGCATGAAAGATGACTCCTATACCCCACCCAAAGGCTGCCCAAAGAAACCAAGGGTAGTTCCAGCCATCTACCCAATAGTTCAATGCGGCCAGTCCGCTTATTACCAAAACATAAGAGGTTAAATTACTGTAGAATTTTTTTAATTCCGCTACGCGTTCCTTGGCCCTTATGTATTTATTCTCGTTCATTTTATTTTCCATGATTGCCTGTGTTGGTTGTTCTTTTAAAGATAAAGGTTTGATTAAAACTTATCGCTATCCATAATTTCCTTGATTTTACGTTCTTCCCAATCCTTACCAAGTAACAGATTGTAACCAAAAGCTTTTAGACCATGACTTAACAAGCCTATGCCCCATCCTACTGCTGGGAACAAAACCCAAACAAAACTTGTAGTCCTGTAGTTTATATATACCAACGCTGACATTACGATGACATAAATCATCAAATGTGTGTAAAATGACTTGATGCATTCTACTTGTTCTTTTGCCTTTTTGTATTTGTATTCGTCTAGATTTTCCATGAGTATACGTTTTAAGTGTTATTGTTTTTTGTATACTTCAAATCTCCATAATAATCAAGGGTTTAGAAAAAATGGATGACCCAATTGTAGTTTTCTTGGGATGAATTGATGGGTAGTTCAGTAAATTAGCGAACAGTACGTCGGAAGGCGGTAGGCAGTAGACAGTAGACAGTAGACAGTAGACAGTAGACAGTAGACAGTAGACAGTAGACAGTAGACAGTAGACAGTAGACAGTAGAAGAAACAAAATCCAGCAACCGTTCAAAACGAATTTTTCTTATTTCTTGAGTCTTTTATCTTGCTTCTTGACTCTCGACTCTTTTTCTTTTTTCTTTTCTCTGGATTCTTTTCTCTTGGCGCCAACCTAAAAGTCCTCCTTCTCCATAAGTTCCTTGATTTTGTTTTCTTCCCAGCGCTTGCCCCACAACGGATTGTATCCAAAAGCTTCCATGGCATGTGCAGCGAGACCAAAACCCCAACCCAAGGTTGGAAAAATAGCCCATAAAAAACTGGTGGTCTTATAATTTAACCACCATAGAAATGGGATAACAAGCGCATAAGAAATAAGGTTTCCGTAAAATCCTTTTAGGGCGTCTACGCGTTCCTTGGCCTTTAAATACCGTTTTTCTTCAATATGTTCTTCTTGGGTTTCTACAATTGCCACCTGCTTTGAAAGCATAGGCAAGGCCACGCTAAAGTCTGAACTGGACTTGGTAATCTGTACTTTTCTATCCGTTAAAATACCGTACCGCTGTTTGATGTTCTGTAAGCCTACCCCACTGCTCTTTTTAACCACTTGTTTTTCCTGTAGGTTATTCTCCACAATTAGATTTCCTTCCTTTTCAAAAACTTTAATGTGAAGCGGACGTGAGGAAGTCACCACATTATGTTTCACCGCATTTTCCAAGAGTAATTGAAGGGACAAGGGCACTATTTTGGCTTCGGTTTCCGTAGACCGTTCTGGGATATCGAATATGATACTGTCCTCAAACCTCATTTTTAATAAACGTACATAGGTGCGGGCAAAATTGAGTTCTTCATCCACGGTAACCAAGTCCTTATTTTTCTGTTCCAGCACATAGCGGTATACCTTGGAAAGTGAAGTCGTAAACTTTTGGGCCTGATAGGGGTCTTCTTCAATTAAACTGGTCAACACGTTAAGACTGTTGAATAAGAAGTGGGGGTCTAGTTGGTTTTTAAGCGCATCAAAGCGTGCCGATGCGGTACCTGCAATAATCTTCTGTTCTTTAACCTCTCGTTTCTGTAGGGCCCGGTAGAAGTAAAATGCATGTGTAAACAAGGAAGCGATCAACGTAATGGTCAAGGCAATGACATAGGCTCCCGGATTTTCCCGTTCCCTTACCAAAAACTCACCAATGGAATTTCCCGTATAGTAGAAGTATATTAAAAACCGTAAAAGTCCAAAGGTGATGATGGTCAACACCAAAGAACCTAAAGCTCCTACCCATAGCCGCTTTTTAGGGTCCGATTCCCATTTATACCTAATTTCCATACCATCATAGTAGTACGAGTTTACTGCGGTCAATCCAAAGGAAAATATGGCACTGATCACTACTTGTTGCGTAATATGCTCCCAAGTATAGATACCATCACCAAATACGAATATGCTTAATACGGCAACGATTACCGTAATAATCAAGGATAGTCTTAAAACCTTTAGAAAGCCTTTCATTTACTCTGTTTTACATTGCGCAGCAACTTCTTCTGCCCGTTCCTTACCCCAAGATGGGTAAAACGGAATATCGGATTTAAAGGTAGCGAAAAGTTCCAAAGCCTTGTCAATATCTTGGCAATAGGGCGTAACATCCTTGCCAAAATAACGGGCAGAACCCATATCCCATTCCGCCTTGGAAAATACGACCCTGGGGTTTGCCGGTGCCAAAGCCATTGCTTTTGTATAGAGTTGTGTATTCTTTATCGCAAGTGCGGGGCCATAGGTAGCACCGTCATACGCCATCCATGCGGTATTGATCATCGCTTCCTGCACCAACAACTCCGGATTATCCGGGGAAAGCCGCTTGGCAATATCTAAAAACTCCTTGGCCTTACCCAATTGCTGCTCTAGTTGTTTTTCGTCTTTTATGCCAAAAGAAGCAAATGTATTGATTTGCGCTATGTAATAATACGGCAACCAATTATCGTCTTCTGCCGTGGCAATGCGCTCAAATAGATTTGATGCTTCTACATTTTTTTGGGCTTTCCATAGTTGAAAAGCTTTTTGCATCCCTTTAGTGTATTGGTCTTGGGCTGCAGCGCTTGCTACGATGAACATTGCTAGAAGTACTATGGCTTTTTTCATGACTGTTTGTTTTTTGGGTCCATATCGTATTGGACGTTTATTATTAATTGATTGAACAAATATGGTTTAGTCCGCTTGTTTACTACAATCCAAGTAACCCAATTGTAGAATTTGCGTACCGAACCGTAGCTTTAAAGATTATCCAGCTGGTTGCTTTTTTTATCGGTGCTAATGGTCCAAAAGAAACCCACAAAAAAGAAACTATCTGCGGGGGGCCGTATGGCTTGCCTTTCAAAAAACCCATCCATATTTGGGGTGTTGGCATATTGGTAGTTGTTTATGTTGTTAAAACCCAAAACATTGTTGATAGAGAAATATAGGATCTTCTGTTGGTCCAACAAATACGCCCAATTGAAACTAAGGTTGTGGAAAGAAGGGGTTTTTTCTGCCAGAAACGCCTCTGTATTGGGATTATCAAAAGGCCTTCCCGAACCGTAATTATAGGTTAGGCCAATTTGGGATTTTAATTTATTGGACCAATATTTGGTTACTACCGAAACGTTGTGCCTCGGTGCAAAATTAGGGGTCGCCCGTTCCCTAAAATTCCTAAAATCACGTTCCGTGTCCAAATAGGAATAGGAGAACCAATAATCCAAGTTCTTAACGCTCTTATTATCGCGCCAAAAGATATCCAGACCGGTAGCATAACCCAAACCTGTATTATCGAACTGTGAATCGAATTGGGGAAGTTCCGTGTTGAACTTTATCAACTTGTCGTAATCCTTGTAAAAGGCCTCCGCCCTAAACGTCCTGCCATTGCTTAGGTACTGATAGTTTAAAATGTAGTGCGATGTTTTTTCGGATTGCAAGTTTTGATCGAACCGCAAAATTTCGTTCAGCGGATTCTGGTAAAAATCACCGTAGGCAACAGAAAACTGTCCTTTTTCACTGCTTTTATAAGCCAATGAAACACGGGGTGAAATAGAAAGCTCATCGATTACGGAGGTATGTTCTGCCCGTACCCCAAGTTTCATGGCAAGGGCATTGCTAAAAAAAATGTCACTTTCCATATAGCCTGCAGCTAGGTTGTCCTTATAATCGCTAGTTGTATTGAAGCCGCTTTCATCAACAAAAGTTTCCCCATAGTTGGTATGGAAAAATTCTGAACCAAAATTTAGGCTGAACCTATTGCTAAATGCTTTTTTGACTTTCACTTTTAGGTGATTGCCCCGTTCATTGGTGGTAAGGGCGTTTTCAAAAATTCCGATATCGTTATTGTCCCAAGAGATACTGGCACCGGTCTGTAGGGTCCAATCATCGTCAAAAAAATATTTAAAGGAGGTGTTTAGGTATAGATTGTTGTTTCTAAGCCTAAAGGGTACAAACTCCTCAAAATTGATATTCTCCTGGGCAATATCAAGATTGGAATGGTTAAAATTGGTGTAAAACTTAAAGAGACTTTTATCCCCTCTACTTCTAAAAACAGCTTCTCCGGCAATAGACTCAAAAGGACGGTTCCAACGCACACCTTGCGTAGAAGGAAGCAATGCCTCATAGGGCGAAAGGTTGATGTATTGTGTATTGACACTTAAAGATTGATTGTCCCATATTTTGGTATGGCCAATACCTCCCCCTACCGACATTATGGAAATATCCGTTTTCTCTTGATCGGGAACATCAACCGTATTCAATAATAAAATACTGGAAAGCGCCTGTCCGTATTCGGCAGAATAACCGCCTGTACTAAAGGTAATACCCTTAAACAAAAATGGCGAAAACCGACCCCTTGTGGGAATATTGTTGGCAGTAGCATTGAACGGCTGAAAAACGCGTAAGCCATCTATAAAAATCTGGGTTTCCCCAGCGGCCCCTCCCCTAACGAACAACCTACCATCTTCACTTACCGTAGTGGTTCCGGGCAAGGTCTGCAAAGCAGCCACAAAATCACCAGCCGCACCGGCCGTTGTTACAATATCCAAAGGTTTTAAAACGGAAACCTTGGAATTGTCCCCCGCCTCAAAAGTACCTGCGGAGAGGGTCACCCCGGCAAGGGAATTGATGGCTTCTATCAAGGTAATGCTTAGGTCTTTAAAATAGGAAATGTCACCCATTTCATAATGGGTTTCATAAGAGAGCATGGATAGCACTAGGGTTTGGGTCCCGGTTTCCGTGGTTTCAAAATAAAAATTACCATTATCATCCGTTGAGGCCCCATCATAGGTGCCTTCTAGATATACGTTTACACCAACTATAGGACTATTGGAAACGTCCGTTACCCTACCGTTTATAGTATGCTGTCCAAAGGCGATGAAACTGGTACAGCAAAGCAGGATAGTGATTACAAGGGTTTTCATGACTGTTGTTTTAGATTGATGGACCAAAAATCAGGTACTCTGAACACCTTTGCCATTATAAAAAACCGAGTTGTCGCTTTTTGAGGATGGATTGTGATTATTTGAAGTAACTTCGCCGTTCAATACAGATTATGACTTTTGAACAATTGGGACTTTCAACCCCCATTCTAAAAGCTTTGGAAACACAAGGCTATACCCATCCAACCCCTATACAGCAACAAGCTATTCCCATATTACTAAAAGGAAAGGATTTATTGGGGGTTGCCCAGACGGGTACCGGAAAAACAGCAGCATTTGGCATTCCTATCTTGCATCATTTATACCAAGCCAAAACCCAACAACAGGGGAGGCGAAAAATAAAGGCATTGATCGTTACCCCAACTAGGGAACTGGCCATACAAATTGGAGAGAGCTTTACGGCTTACGGAAAACATACCGGCCTCCGAAACACGGTGATCTTTGGCGGTGTCAAGCAAGGAAAGCAGGTGAACGTTTTAAGAAGTGGTATCGATATTTTGGTGGCCACCCCGGGCAGATTGCTAGATTTAATGAACCAAGGTTTTATATCCTTGCAGGATATTGAATATGCGGTGCTCGACGAAGCGGACCAGATGCTGGATATGGGGTTCATTCATGATATCAAAAAAATTATAGCAAAACTTCCGCCCAAACGACAATCGCTTTTCTTTTCGGCCACCATGCCCAAAACCATTGTGGAACTCTCCCGAAAGATTTTGGGGGATTTTGAGCAGGTCACCATAAAACCGCAACAAGCCACTGCAGAAAAGGTAGAACAGGCCATCTATTTTGTGAGTAAATCCGATAAAGTGAATTTACTGGTCCATTTGTTGGAAGACAAACCGGAAGATTCCGTATTGGTATTCTCAAGGACCAAACACGGGGCCAACAAAATTGTAAAAAAACTGGGGCAAGCCGATATTGAGGCCGCGGCCATACATGGCAATAAGTCACAAACGGCACGGCAAAAAGCTTTAGGTGCTTTTAAGGAAGGAAAACTAAAGGTCTTGGTAGCTACCGACATTGCCGCCCGAGGTATCGATGTGGAAGAACTTTCCTTGGTCATCAACTATGATTTGCCCAACGTGCCAGAAACTTACGTCCACCGTATTGGACGAACGGGACGTGCAAGCGCCAGCGGAATTGCCTTATCCTTTTGTGAAGTTGAAGAACGCCCATATTTGCGGGATATTGAAAAGTTGATCAAACAAGAAGTCCCACGAATTTCCGAGCATCCCTTTGTTGATGATACTAAAGAACCCGAACAACCGCAACGCTCTAAAAAAGCCAATGGTTCTGGAAATAGAAACCGAAACGCAAGTGGGAACCGGTCTGGAAATTCTGGGAATCGAAGAAGGAACAATAGCAACAGAAACCGCGGGAATCGTGGAAATTCCAGTAGAAGTGACTAAGGTTTTTTTATTTTCGTTAGGATGAAAAGACAATTACTTATCTACGGCAGTGGTAGGCATACCGTTCCTTTTTTAAGTTATATGGCATGGCTTACGGCCAAGAAAACCCCTAACATCTGCTTTATCCCAACCGCTAGTGGCGATGACGAAGCTTATATAGCACGTTTTTATGACGTTTGCAAGAACATCGATGTGCAGCCGCATGTGCTACGGGTTTGGATCAACTCCTATGACCAAAAAGAAACCTTTGAAGAAATCATAGGCACTATGAATGCCATTGTTGTGGGCGGTGGAAATACCTTGAACATGTTGGCCATCTGGAAAGCCCAAGGTATTGATGTATTGCTGCGTAAAGCCTATCACAAGGGTGTGGTTATGGGCGGCGGGAGTGCCGGTTCCCTATGTTGGACCAATGGTGGGACTACGGACTCCAGACCTGCGGCTTTAAGCATTGTAAAGGGACTTTCGTTTCTTGATAAAAGCCATTGTCCGCATTACAATTCAGAAAAATCCCGAAGGCCCTTGTACCATAAGAACATTTTGGAGGGTAAACTTTCCGATGGTTATGCCTGTGATGATCGTTCTGCCATTCATTTTGTCAATGAAGAAGTGGAGAGATCCGTTGCCATGGATGCGGAGAACCATTCTTATCATGTCTACCTCAAAGATGGTGCTATTGTAGAGGATAGATTGGCCAGTACGGTTCTTGGTTAAATGGGTTTATCCTATTCAAGAAATGGAACCTAGAGGAATTTAAGTATCTTTAAAACGCAATGTATTCATCATCAATCAAAAAAGAAATACGCAATATCCTAGTCATTTATCTCCTGACTTGGATTGGTATTTTTATTTGGATAACGAGCCTGTTATCTAGGGGCAAACGCCAATTCTCCGAAGCTGTCGGCCTATTTATGGATTTTTTGTCCAATTCCAGTTTTATTATGGCCATCCATATCCTTTTTGGATTACTCTTAATGCTGTTTTGGATAACGCGATATTTTGTACGACTCTATAAAAAGAAAGGCTTCAAGACTTTTCTTAAGCAATTTTCCTTTCGGTTGCTTGCTCCTATCCTAGTAATCGTCATCACCTTCAAAACCTTGGTTTTTGCCAATGTAAACGAAAACTACACTTTTGATTGGAAAGAAAATGTGATGAATACCAAAGGTTCTTCCAACGATTTTTATAAGACGGACCAAATGCACCGTGGCATGAGTGTCTTTGGTTGGGGTTCCGTGGATAACGCCACCGCAATTGATGCACTTGTTAAAGCCAATATAGAATGGGTTGCGGTAATCCCCTTTATTGACCAAGAAGACGAAACCTCAAAAACAGTATGGACGCCCATCACCCCAGATGCGGAATGGAGGTCAAGGGATTCCGTGTTCATCAAATCCATAAACGCTTTACATAAAAAAGGCTTGCATGTACAGTTAAAACCGCATTTATGGACTTTTGATGGTTGGCGGGCCAATCTTAGCCTGAGTACTGCGGAAGAATGGGACACTTGGTTTGATTCTTATGAAGATTACATGCTTTACTTTGCGCGTTTGGCAGAACATATGGGTGTCGAACTATTCTGTATAGGAACGGAATTAAAGACCTCCATTAAAAAACAACCCCAACGATGGAAGGACCTTATTAAAAAAGTCAGGCGTTTGTATTCCGGTAAAATCACCTACGCCGCCAATTGGCATGATGAATATGAGTACATCGAATTTTGGTCCGATTTGGATTTTATAGGTATACAGGCCTACTTTCCTCTTACCAAAAACAAGAACCCTAGCTTGGAAACTATTGAAAAAGGATGGGGCAAACACCTTATAAAATTGGAAGAATTACATAAGACCTATCAAAAGCCCATCCTTTTTACGGAAGTTGGCTATAGAAGTGATGTTGCCGCTACCATAAAACCTTGGGAATGGGACTCCACCTTTGGTGTACTGTTCAAAAAAAAGTCTGACAAGACCCAACAACTGGCCTTTGAAGCCCTCTTCAACCAATTGTGGCACAAGGAGTGGTTTGCGGGGGTCTACATCTGGCAATGGGATCATAGAAGCACCAAAGAAGGGGCAACCAAGAACTTGGATTTCTCCCCACGTTTTAAACCTGCGGAAAACAGCATTGCCAAATGGTTTGGCGAACCTAAAACCGACTAGCCCCCTATCCACAAAAAAGAGTGATACTATACTAAATCTTCCTAAGGACAAGGTCTGTTGTATAGTTTCAAGATTTCACTTACTCAAAATCGTAGGAAAAATCCATCTAATTTCTATTTTTTACACTTTTTCATCTCCATAACCCGTTTATTATCAGATTTTTAATATCTTGAATAGCTGATATCTTCATGTGGATAAAAGTCATATCGAAGATTTGTTCCCTCACTATATAGCGCCTGTCTTTCAGGAGATTCATTCCCTCTACATTTCTATTAGACATATTCGTAGTCTGCTATTACAGACTAGGAAAGAACAGTTTAACCAATAGATTACAACAACCTTTGCAATACTGCCCTTGCAGTTTAACCGTATAGCAATCATAGAGCAGTTTTCCTTGCACGTTGCTAGTAAATATTGAATCTACCACCTAATTATAACAACGCTAAAATTTAAAACAAACACATTATGAAAAGAGCACTATTAGCATTCCTTGCAATTCCATTGCTTATGAATGCGCAAGAATCACCACAAGAACCAGTTTTTATGAACGTTATGCTTACGGCTAACCCTGCCAAAATAACCGAATTTGAGGCTGGTATGGCGGCACATAACAAAAAATTCCACACAGCGGGCGCCAATGCCGTTAGGGTATACTGGGTGGCCAGCGGAAAAAATTCCGGAAAGTACATCTGGAGCATGGGGCCCACTGCCTGGACAGCCTTTGATGAGGCCAATAATCCCGATGCCGATCATTCAAACGATTGGAACAGCAATGTGGCGCCGTATGCAATGGCTTCCATGGAAACCACCTTTTGGAAAGGGGATTCCAAACATTCCAACTTCACCACGGAATTTGAGTTGAAAAACTTAGGGGTATTCTATCTTGATATGAAACGCTTTAAACAACCACAATTCAGTTCTGTGCTTGACAGGGTTACCAAAGTTTTTAAGACAAAGGACGCCGAGGAGCAGTGGGGCGTATATTGGAATGCAATGCCCAATATGGATGGACAAGATATGGTATGGATAAACTTCTTTGACAGTATGGCGGTAATGGGAGAAGATGATGAATTTCCGAAGTGGTTTGAGGAAGTCCATGGCGAAGGGTCTTTTATGGAATTTTTAAAGGATTTTGAAGCGTCAACCGATGGCGACTATCAAGAAATTTGGACCTTTAGAAAAGATCTTAGTGGGTTGGACGGCCAAGTTACCGCGCCTACTTCTGGGCAATAGTTAACTAGAGGGCTGCCTAAAAGCAAGATACTCTGCATTTTTGGGTTCCGGTATACCAATAGGTGGTATAAGATTACTGGAATTTTAGCGTTTAGGCGGCCTTAATTATTAATGGTTCATTTTCGATCTAAAACAATATCCCGTTCCAATTTTATTGCTTAACCAGTATTGCATTATTTTTGTTTCCTACCTTAACTCCCTTAGGTCAGGTAAACTTTTGGAAAATGTACATACCCCATCACTATAAAAATGAAGACCTAAACACCGTAAAGGCGTTCATAGCCAAAAACAGTTTTGGTATTTTGGTCAACCAGGTGGACGGTAAACCGTGGGCTACCCATATTCCTTTGGAACTAACTACCGATGACCATGGAGAAGACGTCCTTATAAGCCATATTTCAAGGGCAAACCCGCAATGGAAGGT
>CALEYA010000030.1 GCA_937926215.1 uncultured Croceitalea sp.
GCACCGGCCATAATCACGGCAACCGCAAATTCGATGACATTGCCGGTCATGATAAAATTCTTAAATTCCTTAAGCATTGTGTTTATAGTTTAAAAGGTTAATAGTATCTGCAATGTACAAAAAACCAAATAAAATGTTAAGGTCTTTGAGAGGTTACTTTAGTATCACACGTTTGACCCGCTGAGAAATGGCAGTAAGTATTTCGTAAGAGATGCTGTTCCCGCTTTGCGCAAACGCCTCCGCGGATTGTTCCGCTCTTCCAAATACCAGCACTTCATCTCCTTCCTTACAAGGGATATGGGTAACGTCTACCATAATCATATCCATACAGACATTACCAATAATTGGTGCAGCTTGGCCGTTGATATAGACCGTTGTTTTTCCATGACCGTAATGCCTGCTTATGCCATCTGCATGCCCAATAGGCAAGGTGGCCGTCATACCATATCCATTTGCGGTAAAAGCCCTATTGTAGCCTACGGTCTCACCAGGTTCTATTTTATGGAGTTGGGAGATGATGGTTTTTAAGGTGACCACGGGCCGTAACACCCTGTCAATGGTTTTATCGTTGCCAAAACCGTAAAGACCAATACCACTGCGCACCATGTCAAATTGCGCCTGTGGATAATTGATAATGCCGGAAGTGTTCAAAAGGTGCCGCATGGGCATATATCCGAGTTGAGAGTTGAGATTTTCGGTAATGGTAGTAAACGTCTTGATTTGTCCCAAACTAAACGCTTTTTCCGCCTCATCTTCAGAGGCTGCCAAATGTGAAAATACGGAGGTGATGCGCAGTGCCTTTTCAGCACCAAGCGTCTTTATAATGTAAGCCACATCATTCTCCCAAAAACCAAGTCGGTTCAATCCCGTATTGAATTTTAAATGTACGGGATAGTTGGTTTGTTTATGCGCTTTTGCGGTGGCGAGAAACGATCTTAAGATTCTAGGGGAATACAAGCTAGGCTCTAAACAACTGGCAATAAGTTGTTCAAAATTCGTTTCCTGCGGATGCAGCACCAAGATAGGACTTGTAATTCCCGCTTCTCTGAGTAAAACCCCTTCCTTAACATAGGCAACGGCAAAATAATCCACCCCAAGGGTTTCTAATTTTGAGGCAACCGCAACCATATCGCTGCCGTAAGCAAAGGCCTTGACCACGGCTAAAAATTTGGTCTCCCCGTTTAAGGTTGATTTTAAATACCGGTAATTATGTGCTAATGCCGAAAGGCTGATTTCTAGCGTAGTTTCGCCCACCTTATCCATTTGCCGTGTCCTTTTTGGCCTCCACTTCTTCTACTTCCACATTCATTTGGCTTACCTTTTCCCGGAGCATCGCTTTATAGAATGCAGCCCTGCTCAAGGGTTCGTAGGCATCGGTTTCCCCTAAAAGCACCAATTTATCATTGTTGGATTTCCTAAAACTATAATTGGCCAAGTTCCCGGTTCGGGTGCAGATGGCGTGTACTTTGGTCACATATTCGGCGGTTGCCATTAAAGCGGGCATAGGACCAAAAGGATTTCCCTTAAAATCCATATCCAGACCTGCAACCACTACCCGTATACCTTTATTGGCAAGGTCATTGCATACGGTCACGATTTCATCATCAAAAAATTGGGCCTCGTCAATCCCTACAACATCACAACCATCTGCCAAAAGGCTAATGTTTGCGGCAGCGGGTACGGGGGTCGACCGTATTTCATTGGCATCGTGGGATACCACCATTTCCTCATTATAGCGGGTATCTACCTGTGGTTTAAAGATTTCCACTTTTTGCTGTGCTATTTTTGCACGTTTGAGCCTTCGGATCAATTCTTCGGTCTTTCCTGAAAACATGGAACCGCAGATGACCTCTATCCATCCAAACTGTTCTTTGTGGTTTACCGTGTTTTCAAGAAACATATCGTACTTTTAAACGAAAATAAAAGGATTATCGTTCTAATTCATAGAAATACCAAAATTACGCAATAATTGAGAGGTAAATACGCTAAATACGGCATCTAAATTAAAGCATGGGCTATCAAAAAAAAAGCGCAGATTTTTAGGATGTTTTGCTTAAAACGCACCAATGAAGCTGCAAATTATTTAACCTTTTGTTCTAAAAAAGAACAAGGATTTGGCGTTATATTTAGGAACGGTTTTGGAATCCGTAACGTATTGAAAACTGAAACGGGGTTCCATTAATTAAATAAGTACAAAGATGAAAAGAAAGTTACGTGAAGAATTGGTCAAACTTTCTACGGATATCATAACATCTAGGGAAGACAGGGAACTTACGGAACTTTATGAAGTGGCCAAGGAGCTTTATGAAAAGCTTGCGGTATTGAAGTTCATTGATGAGAAATTGAGTGACGTTGAGGTGGACGTTTCCAAAAATGTGATTGCCGCGCGATTTGAAAAAATGGCCAGCGCCGTAATGAGCGAAAACAGGACGGTACCGGAGAACAATCCGCATGAAGAGGATATCATTACCCCGGGAATGGATACCATAAAGGGGATGGTTTCTGAAATGCCAACAGAAGCCGTTGAATATATTTTTGGTGATTTTATGGCAAAACCGATGCCCATAAAAAATGATAAGGACATCCTTTCCCCAGAGCCTACACCACAAAACACTGTGGCCAAACCCCAATCCTTGAACGATAGACTCAACAAGGAATTGCAAATAGGCCTTAATGACAAACTTGCATTTGTAAAACATTTGTTTGCGGATAGTACGGAAGATTATACTAGGGTATTGTCGCAATTGAACACCATAGAAACGGAGGAGCGGTCTTTGGCGTTCATTAACAATATGGTAAAACCGGAATACAACAATTGGGCTGGAAAAGAAGAATATGAAGCCCGTTTTTTAGATTTGATCACAAGGAAATTTGCCTAATTACATACACATATATAATTAAATGATAAGACCCAACAGCGCTGTTGGGTTTTTTGTTTTGAACTCATTTAGACTTTTTGCATTGAAGCGAAAATCAGATATTTTTTAGCCAATTGAAAAAGTCTAAATGAGTTCTTGTACTATTTTGTAATTGGTATCTTTAGATTTTAAGAAGATTCTATGGATTTAAAAAAAATTGGCTACTACGTGGCCACCACAATCCTGACCGGTATAATGGTGTATTCCGTTCAAATGTATTTTAGGAACCCCGAAGCCATTGCGGGATATTTTGAAAGTGTGAATTACCCGGGCTATTTGGTGTACCCTTTGGCAACTGCCAAGGTTTTAGGGTTGATCGCCATTTGGGGCAATTTTTCCAAGTGGCTTAAAGAATGGGCCTATGCCGGTTTTTTCTTTGATGTCACTTTGGCGTTTACTGCCCATATGGTTGCCAAGGACGGCGGGGAGTTATTTTCAGTCATCGCCTTTTTTGCCCTTATGGTTTCCTATTTTTTGGGTAAAACGGTAAGACCTTAATTGTTGTGATGGGAAAATTGTATTTGGTGCCCACACCGATCGGTAACTTGGAAGATATGACCCTTAGGGCCATACGGGTTTTACAGGAGGCAGATTTGATCTTGGCAGAAGATACCCGTACCAGTGGGAAGTTGCTACAGCATTTTGAGATTACAACACCCATGCATAGCCATCATATGCATAATGAACATCGTACCATAGAAAACCTGATTACCAAATTGAAGGGAGGAGATACTTTAGCATTGATTTCCGATGCCGGGACCCCGGCCATATCCGACCCTGGATTTTTGCTGACCCGGGCAGCTGTTGAGCATAATATTGCCGTAGAATGCCTGCCTGGAGCGACGGCTTTTGTACCTGCTTTGGTCAATAGTGGATTGCCCAACGATAGGTTTGTTTTTGAAGGGTTTCTTCCGGTTAAAAAAGGAAGGCAGACCCGATTGGAACTATTGGGCCAAGAAGGTAGGACCATGGTATTTTATGAATCGCCACATAAACTGATCAAAACCCTTACACAGTTTTCCGAATACTTCGGTGGCGATAGGCAAGTATCGGTATCAAGGGAGCTTACCAAAATGTACGAAGAAACCGTTAGAGGTACCCTTATGGAAGTTTTGGCGCATTTTACGAAGACGCCCCCAAAAGGGGAATTTGTGGTGGTGGTTGCTGGCAAAAAATGAAAAAGCTCCTTACGGAAATCCGAAATTGCGAGGTGTGCAAGGAACACTTACCTCTGGGGCCACGACCTATTGTGGCAGGACATCCCAACGCCAAGATATTGATCATTGGACATGCGCCAGGAACTAAGGTACATGCGTCTGGAATTCCTTGGGACGATCAGAGCGGCAAGCAATTGCGTAAATGGATGGGAATAAGCACAGCAGATTTTTATGATGAGACCAAAGTGGCACAGATGCCTATGGGTTTTTGTTATCCAGGTAAGGGAAAGACAGGAGATTTACCACCAAGACAAGAGTGCGCTCCATTGTGGCACGAAAAGCTTTTAGGAAAATTAGAAAATATTGAGCTCACCATTTTAATAGGGCAGTTTGCACAACGGCGTTATTTGGGGAACACCATGAAAAAGAACCTTACCGAGACGGTTCGTAATTACGGGGAGTACTTTCCAAAATATATGGTCATTCCACATCCATCACCACGCAATCGTTTTTGGCTAACTAAAAATCCCTGGTTTGAGGAGGAGGTTGTGCCTGAGCTTCAAAATAAGGTTAAAAATTGCCTTTTGGTTTGAAATAGAGAAAGACCCACTGAGAAATGACAGAGTTCAAATTTCTTTATCTAAAAGCGAAGCAGTCTACCGTCTACATACTAAAGTCTAATAAACCGACCCATCATGCTTCCCTTTTTCCCAACCGTATTTTCCTAAATACTGGTTGGCACTATCAACGGCACCACCCTCAATATTTGTCCCCATCGAGTCGTTCCAGCGATTGAGGTATCCAAAAAGGGAGATGACCCCCAACATCTCTACAATTTCCCCATCGTTCCAATGCTTGTGCAGCCGTTCCTTAATATCGGCGTTTACGGTATTGGGCACTTGGGAAGCGGCCAAGGAGAAATCCAAGGCGGCACGTTCCGCATCGCTAAAAGCACTATGGGTGCGGTACTCCCAAATATTGTCCAGCTGCTCCTGCTCTGCCCCATAACGTTCCGCAGCACGGATGGCATGTGCTTGGCAATAGCGGCATCCGGTAGCATTACTACTTACCCAAGCGATCATGCGCTTTAGGGCCGAAGTAACACGCCCCTCATTGGTCATTACGGCCTTGTTCAAATTGATGAAGGCTTTTGAAATGGCAGGCCTATGCTGCATGGTTAGGACAGAATTTGGGCAAAACCCAAGGGTCTCGTTAAAGAATTCGGCCAATTCCTTGGTTTCTGTGTCGTGGTTCGGGTCCAAAGGATTTACTAATGCCATAATGTGCTTATTTAGTTATGTTGGTGTACTTTTAACCTCTACAAGAAACATAAAAATTATGGGGACAACAAATCATATTACCACCAAATGGAAAGGCGGAATGGCCTTTGAAAGTAGCAATCCATCAGGTTTGAACCTAACTATAGATGCAGGTCCGGACGACGGTGGTGAAGGAGCGGGGTATCGCCCCAAAGCGTTGATGCTATCAAGCTTGGCAGGCTGCTCCGGCTTGGATGTGGCATCCCTCATCAAAAAAATGAAATTAGAGGTTGCGGACTTCCATATAGAAACCATCGCCAACCTTACGGACGAGCATCCCAGATATTATGATAAGGTGGTCATTGAATACCATTTCCACGGGAAAAACCTTAAGGAAGATAAATTACAACGGGCCGTGGACCTCTCCGTAGAAAAGTATTGTGGGGTCATGGAAATGTTCAGACGCTTTGCGGAGTTGGAGATAAAAACGATTTTCAATAACAACTAACACAATGAAGTTTCTCAGAACGCCTGCGGACCGTTTTAAAGATCTACCTGAGTATAGTTTTAAAGAAAACTATGTGCAGTTTGGGGAAATGCGAATGCATTATGTTGATGAAGGATCTGGCGAGATACTATTGGCTTTACATGGAGAACCCAGTTGGTCTTTTTTATATCGAAAGTTTATTCCTGTTTTAAAGAATTATAGGTTTATCGCACCAGATTTTTTTGGTTTTGGAAAGTCGGACAAACCTATTAACTGGCGCGATTACAGTTATCAATTCCATTTGGATTCGTTACATTTTTTTTGTGAGAAACTGGATTTAAAAGAAGTCACCTTAGTTGTACAAGATTGGGGTGGTCTTCTAGGCTTAGGGTATTTAGGCGAACACCCCGAACGATTTAAGCGCGTGGTGATTTTGAACACCTTTTTGCCTACAGGCAAGAAACTGAAATTACCCTTTACACTTTGGCAGTTGTTTTCGCGCTATCATCCCTCTTTGCCAGTAAGTGGAATCATCAAATACGCGAGTCACAACAAACTGTCAAAAGAAGTATTGGCGGCTTATGATGCACCTTATCCCAATAGAAAGTTTAAGGCTGGTGCAAGGGCTTTTCCAAGTTTAGTGCCATCAAATCCAGAAGACCCGTCCGTACCCTATATGATTAAGGCACGTGAAGTTTTAGCAGCATGGGAGAAACCCGCTTTGGTTCTTTTTTCGGATAAGGATAAAGTTTTGGGCGGCTTAGATCGTTTTTTTAGAAAGCTAATGCCAGCCGCTAGAAAACAACAAACAGTACTCATTAAGAATGCAGGGCACTTTTTACAAGAAGAAAAAGGAGAGGAAATCGCTAATTATATAGACGCCTTTATTAAAGGAGAACTGGAAATCGGGACGATGCTTCACAACTAAAGTTCAAGTACAAGAGTCAAGTTCAAAATCGCTATGTCAAAAAAATACGATTTAGAAGATAGGTTAGTAAGTTTCGCTGCAAAGACCGCATTGTTCAGCAAAGATTTGCACAAGATATGACCGGATTGTATTATGCAAATCAATTGCTTCGCTCAGGTGGAAGTTCAGCATTGAATTTTGGCGAAGCGCAGGGAACATATTCGGATAAGGATTATATTAATAAGGCTTCTATTTCACTGAAAGAATTAAAAGAATCAAGGGTAAACCTCAAGATTTTAAGTAAACTTGAATATGGTTCAGGGCAAATAAGAATGGAGCTGTTAGATGAAGTTGAACAATTGATTAAAATTCTGGCAACAAAAATTAACTTGAACTTGATACTTGCACTTTAAATATGCGCTGGACCATAAAACCAAAACCGGAACAAGATCATATTGACCAACTTTCCAAGGAGTTGAAAGTCGATGGTTTGGTAGCGCAATTGTTGTTACAAAGGGGGATTACCAGCTATGGGGAGGCCAAAAAATTTTTTAGACCGGAATTGACGGATTTACACGACCCTTTTTTAATGAAGGATATGACCTTGGCCGTGGACAGAATTGAAAAGGCGATTGCGAACCAAGAAAATATTTTAGTCTTTGGCGATTATGATGTGGATGGAACAACCGCCGTGGCCTTACTTTCGTCTTATTTATTGGAAGACTATCCCAATGTGGCCACCTATATTCCGGATAGGTATGGAGAAGGCTATGGCGTCTCATTACAAGGTATTGATTTTGCCGAGGACAATGGATTTTCTTTGATTATCGCCTTGGATTGTGGGGTAAAGGCCGTGGCCCAAGTGGCCTATGCCGCGGAAAAGGGCATCGATTTTATTATTTGCGATCACCACCGGCCTGGCCCGGAATTACCAAAGGCGGTTGCCATATTGGACCCTAAGCGCGAAGACTGCCACTATCCCTATGATGAGTTATGCGGTTGTGGGGTAGGCTTTAAATTGATGCAGGCCTTGGCCGCCAAAAAGGGGCAGACCATAACGGATTTAATACCTTATTTGGATTTGGTAGCCACAGCAATCGGTGCAGACATTGTACCCATTACAGGAGAAAATAGGGTGTTGGCCTTTTTTGGATTACAGGTGATCAACACCAGCCCAAGGGCGGGTTTTAAAGCGATCATCAATCAAGTAAAAAAGTCAAAACTTACCATTACCGATGTGGTTTTTATCATTGCCCCCAGAATTAACGCGGCGGGTAGAATGGAGCATGGCCAGCATGCCGTAAACCTTTTAACGGAAACCGATATAAAACAGGCGGAACAGTTTGCTGCGGGAATTGAAAAATACAATTTTGACCGTCGGTCCTTGGATCAAGAAATCACCAAAGAGGCCCTGGCCCAAATCAAACAGAACCAAGAGGAAGAGCGGTTGACCTCCGTGGTCTATGATGAAAACTGGCATAAAGGCGTGATTGGAATAGTGGCTTCACGACTTACGGAAACGTACTATCGCCCTACCTTGGTCTTTACAAAAAGCGGGGATAAATTGGCAGCTTCCGCAAGGTCGGTCAAAGGTTTTGACGTGTATAACGCCTTACAAGGATGTACGGATTATATAGAACAATTTGGCGGACACAAATATGCCGCGGGGCTTACCCTTTTGGAAGAACACTATGAAAATTTTAAAGCACGGTTTGAAGAAGTGGTGTGCGATACCATAGATCCAAAATTATTGACCCAAGAGTTGGGGATAGATGCGGAGCTGGAATTGGAGCAGATTACACCAAAATTGATGCGAATCTTAAAGCAGTTTGCCCCCTTTGGCCCTGGGAACAGAACCCCTGTTTTTCTTTCGGAAAAGGTGAAGGATACGGGCTATGCCAAGGGCGTAGGGGAAGAAGAAAAACATCTAAAGCTTACCGTTACCCAACAAGGGGCTACACCCATTGGGGCCATTGGGTTTAATTTGGGCGATAAAATAGGGACGGTTAAGATCAAGCATCAATTTGACATTGCCTTTTCTTTGGATGAAAACGAATGGAATGGCCAGGTGAGCTTGCAGTTAAAGTTGAAAGATTTAAGGTAACCCTATGAACATAGCACATATCGCCATTTGGGTCAAGGATTTAGAGGGAATGAAACAGTTCTATTCCGACTATTTTAATGCCAAGGCCGGAGAGAAATACCACAATCCTAAAAAGAATTTCAGCTCTTATTTTTTACGTTTTGATTCCGGTTGCCGCTTAGAGCTGATGCATCGTCCAGAAATTATGGAAGAATCAAACAACAATCAATTAGGACTGACACATTTTGCCGTTAGTGTAGGGTCCAAAGAAATGGTAGATGCCTTGACCCAAACCTTAAAAGAGAAAGGATATGTGGTTGTAGGTGAACCTAGAACTACGGGTGACGGCTATTACGAAAGCGTTGTGCTGGACCCAGAAGGCAATTCCATAGAAATCACCATATAATATGAAGGAAAAATTGGACCCGTACGCCGCATTACGATTCAAGGAATTCAATATTTTTCTGTGTGTACGTTTTGCCATGGTGTTCGCATGGTCCATGCAGTTTATCGTAATAGAGTGGCAGGTGTATTCGTT